>JAKACR010000258.1 GCA_021821225.1 Bacillota bacterium
GGACACGACGTGCGCAGTCGCTCGATCATGCCGAGCAGTCCGCGCGGTTCGCCGGCGCGCGGCGGAATCCGGTTCAAATAGAGGTCAGGATCGATATTCAGATTGCGCAACTGGACAAGTTTGACGCCCGTGCGCCGGATAAAATCGATCATGGCATCCATTTCCTCGTCACGGTCGGACACGCCTGGGAATATCAAGTAGTTCAACGATACGATCACGCCCTGCGACGAAGCGTACGCGACGGAGTTTTCGACATCGCGCAGAGTGTAGCCGCGCGGCCGGTAATAAGCCGTGTAGTGGTCCTCCAGCGCACTGATCGTGGAGACGCGCATCAGATCGAGTCCCGCATCCACGATCTGCTTGATCTGCTTTGTGAAACCGGCGTTTGTGTTGATATTGATATGCCCTGTCCGGACCATCTTGCGCGCGCGCCTGATCGCCTCCGCGATATCGGGGGCGCGCAACGACGGCTCTCCCTCGCAACCCTGGCCAAAAGAAATAATCGCATCCGGACCGCCTGCGCAAAGGTGATTGACGATGACATCGGACATCTCCTCGGCGGACGGGCGGACTGTCAGCCTGGTCTGCGGCGACGGAATCCCCGCATCGGCCGGTTGCTCGCTGATGCATCCGATACATCCCGCATTGCACGACGACGAAACGGGCAAAGCGGCCTCGCCGGAAAAGTAGAACGTATTGCGGGCAGTCACACACTCGTAGCGCAGCGCACATCCCGCCAAATGTCCGTAGAGCGGATTGGCGTGTTCTTCGAGCACCCGCATCACGTTCGCATGCACGTCCGCTTCGTCGTACCGCAGCGGATTCCATGTCGAAGGATCATCCGTGGCTGCGGCCGCCGCATAGAACTGACCGCGGGAGTATCCCACAGCCGTATAGCCAAAGAGCGGCAATGGAACGGTCGCAACCCGGTGAAAGGCGGGAAGATAAAGCCGGGTATAGCCTTGGGGAAGCAGCGCTCCAACCGCCGTATATTCGGCGGGCAACGCCTTTAACGAACCGTTCGCAGGATCGAGACCGAGCGCACGGCTGTCCGGTATGCCCACAAGCGTGGCCCCATCCGGCAGGGGAATCCATTCGCGCGACCGCAACTCAGTAGCTTCGTCGGCCGTCCTGCCCAATGCGAGCATGTCCGGCGCATCGAATATCCGTCCATCGCAATCGGCGTACACCATGCGCATGCGATGCTGTTTCACCGGTGGTTTCACTTTGCGCTCACATGCCGCTGTTCGCGATCACGACTGAGAGCCGCGGAGGATGAGGATTCGCGGGAGTCCTGAATGCCTTCAAGCGACGCAAGGAATTCTTCATTGGAGCGGGTTTTCATGAAACGGCGCAGGAAGATTTCCGTAAACTCGGCATTGTCGCCGAGGGATTTGCGCAGGGCCCACATCTTGTCGATCTCTTCACGGGCCAACAGCAGATCCTCACGCCGCGTTCCGGAACGCCTGATATCAAAGGCGGGAAAGATGCGTTTCTCCGCCAGCCGCCGATCCAGATGCAATTCAAGATTGCCCGTTCCCTTGAACTCCTCGTAGATCACATCATCCATGCGGGAGCCGGTATCAATCAACGCCGTCGCCATGATGGTCAGACTGCCGCCTTCCTCAATATTGCGGGCCGCGCCAAAAAAGCGCTTTGGCCGATGGAAGGCCGCAGGATCTATGCCCCCTGACAGAGTCCTGCCGCTCGGAGGAATGACAAGGTTGTAAGCGCGGGCCAGACGGGTGATGCTGTCCATCAGAATGACGACATCGCGCCTGTGCTCGACAAGGCGCATCGCGCGTTCCAGAACAAGCTCCGCAACTTTGATGTGGTTTTCCGGGACCTCGTCAAACGTCGATGCGATCACTTCTCCGTTCACCGAACGCTGCATGTCCGTCACTTCTTCAGGACGCTCGTCAATCAGCAGGACGAAAAGATCGACATTGGGATAATTGGCGGAGATGCTGTTCGCGATCTCTTTTAGCAAGAGCGTCTTGCCCGCCTTGGGCGGGGCCACGATCAGCCCGCGCTGTCCCATGCCCAAGGGAACGAGAAGATCCATCATGCGTGTTGCAAACCTGTGCGGTTGCGTTTCCAGGATGAACTTCTGTTGTGGGAAAAGCGGTGTCAAGGCGGGGAAATGAAGTCGTTCCGCTGCGGTCTCGGGACTCGTGCCGTTCACGGCCTCGACCTGCAATAATCCGAAGTACCGTTCATTGTCCTTCGGCGGCCTCACCTTGCCCGATACGAGATCGCCCGGCCGAAGATCGAATCTCCGTATCTGCGACGCCGCCACGTAAATATCTTCCGCACTTGGCAGGTAACCGATGGGCCGCAGAAATCCGAACCCTTCCTGCATGACGTCAAGCACACCTTCGGCAAAGATCAGTCCGTCCTTCTCTGCCTGTGCGCGCAGCACTGCGAAGATGAGTTCCTTCTTCTTCATCCCCGCATAATGAGGGATCTGAAATTCCTTAGCCAGCTTGTAAAGCTCCGTGAGCTTTTTCGATTCCAGATCTTTGATTTGCAATTGTACCTACCCTCGCCCTACTCGGATTATTAAGCTTCATTATAGCATGATTGCCGCACCGCACACAGTTTATGCAAAACAGCGCGCAGGGTATCCTGTCACGTCGGTGCGCGCTCAAAACTCAAAACGCGCGCGGGACAGGCGGGACGTGATCTGCGTGATAACTTCCCGTTCCGCGGCCTCGCCGTCCGCCTCAAAAGTGACGCTCCAACGGACGTAGGCTCCAACGTCATCCCAGGGAACCGTGGAGATTTGCATGGAAGTGATGAGATACTGCGAAAATTCCTCGGCGCTGTTGAACAGCGATCCGCCTGCAACGCTCTTCGGAATCCGGGTGTACAAATAGAAGGAGCCCTTCGGCTTCACCGCGTGAAATCCGAACGCATTCAGCGCATCCACCAGCAACGAGTGCCTGCGCGAGTACTTTTCCGCGATCCGCCGCGTGATTTCCGGGTGATCCAATCCGTATGCCGCTGCCTTCTGGATGGCGATGAACTGTCCTGAGTCAATGTTGTCCTTGACCGTCGCAAACCCCTTGACGGCCAGTGCATTGCCTGCGACGAAGGCGATGCGCCAGCCCGTCATATTGTACGCCTTGGAAAGGGAAAACAGTTCGATCCCCACGTCCTTGGCGCCGGGAACCGACAGGAACGACAGCGGATGCTCGCCGTCAAACGTCAGCGCGGCGTACGCCGCGTCGTGCACGACAAGAATTTCATGCCGCCGCGCGAACGCCACGACCTCCTCAAAGAACGCGCGCGTGGCCGAAGCGCCCGTCGGGTTGTTCGGGTAATTCAGATACATGAGCTTGGCCCGGCGCAAAACATCCGCGGGAATTTCGTCAAGCGCAGGAAGAAACCCGCGTTCCTCGTGCAGAGGCATCCGGTGAACCTCACCACCCAGCCACGCGGTATGCGTTCCCAGCACAGGATAATTCGGAACCGGCATCAGCGTGACATCGCCCGGATTGATGAAAACGGACGGTAGCATGGCCAAAGCCGGCTTCGAGCCGATCGAATGGTTGATCTCCGTCTCCGGATCGATTCCCGACACCCCATAGACGCTGGACAGATAACGCGCGGCCGCCTGCTTGAATTCCGGTATCCCGTTATCCGCGTAAAAACGATTCTCCCGTTTTACCGCTTCCTGCGCAAGCGCGCTCGCTATCCCGTCGTCCGCGCGCTCATCCGGCTCGCCGACCCCCATGTCGATCATGGGTACATCAGGGTGCGCCTGACGGGCCGCCGCCTTTGCGCGCTTGATCTTCTCAAATTTATATAGCACGGTCTCCTGCCCAAAACGCGCTCCGCCGATGCGATCCGCAAAGAGACCCTGGATGAAAGAATCAGACATGCACCGTCCACCTGCCTCATCTGAAAATTACCGCAAACCCATCAAACTTTATCCTGCATAAACTATATTTTTCCAGAAGTCCGATTGCCAGAAAAACTCCCGACCACGCCGAGATACAACACCAAACTGCCGACCGCCTGAAACACATAGAATAACTCGTACACCCCCGCCAGCTCTCCGACCGCGCCGCCCGCGGAGAAAATCAGCGCGCCCAGAGCAATCCATAAATTATACGCAGCGCGCGTGCGCAGATAGGAGTACAACGCACCCGCGAACAACGCCAGGGCGCCGACGCCGCTGAGTATGCCGAAATACGGAGCCAGCGACGACGGCACAAATCCCTGCGCCTTTTCACCGGCGGGAAGCATGTGAATTGCGGAAATCGGCGTCACATACAGCGCGCGCGCCATAGCCAGCGCGAAAAGCGACATCAACGCCACGTAAATGTGGCCGAAGCGCCTTGAAAACAGATAGACGGTCCCCGCACCCATGTAGGTGACGAGCGTTGCCGCGGAAAATAGATAGACGCGGTACTGC
>JAKACR010000259.1 GCA_021821225.1 Bacillota bacterium
TTATCGCACAGACAGCGCCGAAATCCCGTCTCGACGTGTCCTTTGACATCCCGAACGCCCCGCAGAATGAAAACCTCGCCACACTTGCGGCAACGGATGTGAATCTTGACACGGCCGCTTGATCCGGCCGCCTCACCGTTCGTTTCCTGAACCGTTGCTGTATCCGTACGCACTGTAGCAACCCCCTACCGACGACGCGAATGATTCCAGTATGCGCCACGAACGGTGGATCATATCCATCCGCGAAGTTCAATCGCCTCCGCCATGCGACGAATCCCCACCATGTACGCGGCGAGCCGCATATCGATATCCCGCGCATTCGCCGTTTTGTACACAGTCTCGAACGACTTGACCATCAATTCCTCCAGACGGCGCATGACCTCATCTTCCGTCCAGTAGTATCCTTGATTGTTCTGCACCCACTCAAAGTAAGATACTATAACTCCCCCCGCGTTGCCAAGGACATCCGGCACGAGAAGAATGTCACGCTCCGTAAGAATCCGTGTGGCTTCCATCGTCGTAGGTCCGTTGGCCGCCTCAACGACGATCTTTGCCTGGATCCGGTCCGCATTGGCCAGCGTGATCTGATTCTCGATCGCGGCGGGAACCAGAATATCGCAATCCAGTTCAAGAAGCTCCCTGTTGGTAATGGTGTTTTTGAACAATTTGGTGACCGTCCCAAACGAATCGCGACGCTCCAGCAGAGAGTCAATATCCAGCCCTTTGTCGTCATGCAAGGCGCCGAATGCATCCGAGATGCCGATTACTTTCGCGCCCGCATCGTGCATGAACTTGGCCAGAAAGCTGCCTGCGTTGCCAAAGCCTTGGACCACGACGCGGCTGTCGGCGAGCGAAATGTCGCGGACATGCGCCGCTTCGCGGATGCAGATAGCCACACCGCGCGCCGTCGACGTATCGCGGCCAAGCGAACCGCCCAGCACCACCGGTTTCCCCGTAATGAATCCGGGCGAGTCAAACTCGCGGATCCGGCTGTACTCGTCCATCATCCAGGCCATGACCTGGGAGTTTGTCATGACGTCGGGCGCAGGAATGTCTTTCGCCGGGCCCACGAGCTGGCTGATCGCACGCACGTATCCCCGCGCCAGCCGCTCCTGTTCGCGAAAGGACATCTCCCGCGGATCACAGACCACACCGCCCTTGCCGCCGCCGTAAGGCAGATTGGCGATGCCGCACTTGATGCTCATCCACAGGCTCAGGGCCTTCACTTCATCCTCTGTGACATCCGGATGGAAGCGAATCCCGCCTTTCGTCGGCCCGACGGCGTCGTTGTGCTGGGCGCGGTACCCTGTGAAGACCTTCACAACACCGTCGTCCATCCGGACGGGAATGCGGACTGTCAAAACGCGAAGGGGTTCGCGCAGGAGCTCGTACATCTCTGGACCATAACCAAGTTTGGTGAGAGCATCCCTGATGACTGCCTGTGTACTCGTCAACACATTCAGATTTTCCGTCGAGGGGTCGAGCTCCGACATGTTTCCGCCACCTTTTCCCATTTCAACGCCTCATTGACCATCAGGCACAGTATAGCAGCCCGATGGAAAAGTGGTCAAATTCCCACGCGGACCAGGCGGAGCAAAGGCTGTGGCAGTCAGCCAGACGGGCCGCGCCGCCATGCCGTCTGCACCAGGCCGTCGAGAAATACCGCAAAGGACATGCCGCAGGCGCGCGCCGCATCCGGCACGAGACTCGTGCCCGTCATCCCCGGCAGCGTGTTGACTTCAAGAATATACGGGTCATCGCCCGCAAGCATGAGATCAACCCGTGCGTAATCCCGGCATCCGATCGTACGGTAGACCTGCAGCGCCAGTTTTTCCACCTGATCGCGCACCGGGCCGGCCAGGCGCGCCGGAATGATGTGCTCACTCCCCCCGGCTGTATACTTTGAATCGTAATCATAGAGTTCTGCTTTTGGAATGATTTCAATGACGCCGATCACCCGTGCACCGTCTCCTTCACCGACGACCGCCACGGTCACCTCCGTTCCGCGAATGTACGGTTCAAGTAAAATTTCCGAATCATGCCGCAGCGCCTCGACGATTCCGTTTTCCGCCTCCGCGACGTCGTGCGCCAGAGTGAGCCCGATTGTACTGCCTTCGCGATTGGGCTTGATGATAAATGGCCATCCGAACTGTTTCCCCGCCGACACCGCGAGGATTCCCGGATCGGTTCGGTCGGAACGGCGGACGATCACATCCAGGGGAACCGGAATCCCTTCGCGGGCCAGTATGCGTTTTGTCATCCGCTTGTCGATGGCCAGTGCGCTTGCCATCACGCCGGACCCGACATAGGGATAGCCCAGAATCTCCAGCAGACCCTGCACTGTGCCGTCCTCGCCGAGCCTGCCGTGCAACGCGATGAACACGACATCCGGAGCGGCCGCCAGCAAAGCCGGGAGCGCTTCACGCCCAAAGTCTATCAACTGGACAGCGTGACCGGATTCTCTTAGCGCTTGCGCAACTTCCCCGCCCGACATCAGGGAGACCTCCCGCTCTGCCGATTGACCGCCGTACAAAACAACCACTTTCATACAGCCCGCTCACTCCTTTGCAATCGCGTCATGTACCGTCCTGGTCATCGCAGCGAGAAACCAGGCGGGCCAGACGTAAGAAAAAGCCGGATCCGTCACGGCAAATGACGGTTGATGCAAAGTTCCCGCAGTTCCTCCGACAAACACCTGCAGTGTCGGGATTCTCTGGCTCACATCCCCGAGATCCGTCATGCCGTCCAGCCACAGTGCGTCGATCCATTCGATTTCGTCAGACTCGCCGCCCTGGATCATCACTTTTCGCGCCAGCCTGCGCAACGCCTCCTCGTGAAGCAGCGGCGCGTACTCCGCGACCAGTCTGGCGCGAAATCCTCTTTTGTGCAACGCGGCGATGACCTGCCGGCCGCGCGGCACCGCCTCGCCCGCGCAAGGCGCAGTCTCCACCCTCAGATCATATTCGGTCGGGGAAAATGGCGTGATACTCATCGAAACCGCACAGCCACCGAGGATTTCGCCGGCGGCGTCCAGCAGCTCACCGTCATTATTTTTGTGGATTCTAATCCATAATCCACCATGCGCACCGTGTGCCAAGACCATGGCGCGCTGCGGGAGAGCGTCCGCCAGATGCGTGCCGAGAACCGCCGTTGTCCGGCTGAACACACCCTCCGACAGCAGGTGCGCCTTGCCGGGAATGAACGGGATGTCGCAATCGGGCACAAAAGCGGGCAGGCACTCTTCCGCCGGACAGCCGACGGCGGTCACGGCCAGATCATCCGGAATGCCGCCTGCCTGAAGCAGAAGCATTGCTCCGAGCGCCGCCACAGATTGAGCGTGATGTCCGCACAGATGGCTCCACTGCACGCCCTGTCCGCGACGCAGGCCCACCGCATCCAGATCGGCCGGGAGCGCGACGCGCGTGACGGCCCTGTGGTCGTCGCCAAGCGAAATCAGAGGAGCGCGCCCTCCCAGCGCCGTGCTGTAATGCAGGTTGTGGCGCGCGGCAAACTCCGCCCAGACATTCACGGTCAGGCGCTCATGATAAGCCTGTTCCGGGGTCGCATACAGCCGCGCCGCCAAGTCGAGCAATTCATCCGCGTACTTTGCTGTTTCGTTTTGCCAATTTTCAGCCATATTTTGCAGAATCCCTTCGCCCATCGAAAAATCGCAAACGCCCGCTCCGCAATGTGGCGCAGATCGGGCGTCGACCTAACACATATCCCTGACGGACAACAAACCGGCGTGTTCAGGATACAAAATACTGCTGGATGATTTGCAGCGCGTAGCGCTCGCTGATCAGCGATCCGTACTCGTCAAGCACCGCCCGCGTGACGTTCGAGAGGTCGCCGTACTCATGCAACACAGACCATACCGCATCGTACAAACCTTCCTCGATGGCTTCGTCTTCAAAGAAGAGGTGGTATTTTCCTTCGTACCTGTACAGGGAGCAAAAAAGGTGGCCGAATCCGGACAAGGCGCGCGCGGTGCGAACGACATCCTCAAAGTCGGCGAACACAAACACGAATGCGCCAAACGGATCGCGCGGCGTTGGTTCGTTCCGTTCTCCGCCCACGGTTCCCTGCGGCATGGTCGGCAGGGCCGGAATCTGCGTGACGATCACGACGACGCCCTCCGTGGGCATCGTGAACGCTTCGACGGCAATCGGTCCCGCAATCTCAAATCCGACCTCCGCATACGCGATCTCCATCATATCGAAGAACAGTTCCTGCACTTTTTTCCCGTTTTGCCACAGTTCCTCCCGATCAATGCCGCGGGCCGCCAAATCTTCATAACTGATGAAGATCCGAACTTTGTTGTTGGAGATCTTATCCACGCGCATTTGGATCCCATCCTTTCGAAGAGGAAGCGCGGACCTCCACTCATGTCGGAACCTGGACCCATCAAGATCAAAT
>JAKACR010000260.1 GCA_021821225.1 Bacillota bacterium
AGCGCGGCATTCAGGTACTGATGGTCCAGCCGCTTCACGACCTCCCGTTCCACCACCTTGCGCAGATCGGCAAAGTCGATGACCAGCCCCTTGTCGTCCGGCATCCCGCTGACCGTCACGCGCAGCCTGTACGTGTGGCCGTGCAGGCCGGAGCATTTCCCTTCATACAGATACAGGTGGTGCGCCGCGTCGAAGGTGAACTCCTTGCTCACCGAGACCCGCCTGCCGTGATAACGCAAATGCTCGGAACCGATATCTTCGCCGAACCGCATGAGCTTGTCCGGCACATCGTAACTCATGGCAAACTCTCCGATCCCCCGCCCGTCTCAACATCCCGGGGACATGTGATAAACCGAACTTTTTCAAGCGACTTTATCACATGTCCCCGAGGAGACACCGCACAGGGCGCGCGTTCATCCGCGGCCAGTCCCCACGCGACAGGAGACGCCACGACATCGTTTCAATTATACGTGCATCGCGCCGCCCGGTCAAAACGGGACGGCGCGCACTCCGGGGGACATGCGATAAACCGAACTTTTCAGCCTTATTCGGTAGCGCCGCGCCACGCCAGCATGCCGCCCTGCAGATTGCGGATTCTTTCGTACCCGTGACCGCTCAGGAGGCCGCAGGCCCTCGTGCTGCGCCCTCCCGAACGGCATACGACCACCACGTCGCGGTCGCGCGGAACCTCGGCCAACCGCTGTTCCAATTCCCCCAGGGGAATCAACAATGCTCCGGGAATATGCGCCGCCCGGTATTCCTCCGGCTGGCGCACGTCGATAAACAGCACATCCGCCTTTTCCCGCAGCAGTTCCTCCCCGGTCACCTGCAAGACATCGCTCATGGCGTTTCCCCTCCCAATTCTCCCGCTTCACAAGAATGAAAGTGTTGCACGCATGCTTGATTCCCGCATTATACGCTCCGAAATAAATACGCCGCAACCTCCCGGCACGGAATCATGCTCGCCAATCGGGGCAGACTACGCGCGAAGAAACCTTCGACAGAGCCCGCGCACAGCACAGTTCGGAGGTCCGCGAGCGCCTCATGTCTCCGCTATCCGATGGCCGCGGGCGCCTCACGTCGCCGCAAAAGGGGGATGAACTGGTGGCGTCTCTCCGGTATTCAGGTGGTTCGCTCGCCGCCGTAACTCTGCTCCTCTTGTTGCTAGTCCCGCCGTCCATTTTGCACGCCGCGTCCACAC
Source organism: Bacillota bacterium (assembly GCA_021821225.1). The sequence goes on from JAKACR010000260.1 coordinate 1,202, forward strand.
CCGATTACACTCGCCTGTTCCCCAAAGTCTTCGCGCGCCATGGGCCGCCGCAAAATCGCGTCGCCCTGACCTTCGACGACGGCCCGGACGCTCTTTACACGCCGCAAATCCTCCGCATCTTGGCGCGCGAACACGTGAGGGCGACATTTTTTATCCTCGGCAGGCACGCGCAGATGTACCCCGGGATCGTCGAACGCATCGTGCGAGAGGGACATGCCCTCGGCAATCACACCTTCGATCATGCCAATCTGCTCAAGTTGACACCCGGACAGGTGCGCTGGGAGGTGGAAACGACCGAACGCGCGCTGTACAGGCTCACAGGCGTTCATACAGTATGGTTCCGGCCGCCCTACGGCAACGTCGACGCCCGTCTGCTGCGCCAGATGGACAGGCTTGGCTATCACGTCGTCAATTGGTCGGTGGACTCGGCGGACTGGCGGAGTCTGTCCACCGCCCGCGTGGCCGCAAATGTCCTGTCAACCGTCCGCCCTGGCGCGATCGTGCTCCAGCACTGTTCGGGCAACCCGCACGAAATTTTGAGCGGAACGGTGGCGGCGCTGCCCATCATCATCCACGCCCTGCGCGCGCGCGGATATCAGTTCGTCACCGTGCCGGAATTGCTTGAACCTGACGCCAGGCTCGTGCACGTCCGCGATATTCTCAGACAACAGGCAAAAAGCCGGTAACCGAGCACGGCGGCGATATGTCACCCATCTTGAACATATGAACCTGACGTGAAAATCCGGTCTGCGTATGATAATCTTGGTATGCAAGTCCCATCCTTTTTGCAACCGTTCCAGAAGGGAAGATCTGCAGCATGCGATTCTTGTCCCGCTTCGCGTTGAAAAATCCGGTGGCCATCGTCATCCTGACCGTCATCGTCGCCATCGCGGGCGTCATTTCTTCCCTGAATCTCAAAGAAGAACTCCTGCCAAACTTCTCTTTCCCCGTACTGATGGTCATCACCAGCTATCCCGGCGCAGGGCCCGCCACTGTCGTCCAGGATGTCACCAAGCCGCTTGAAACGGCATTTCAGGGCATCCAGAACATCAAGACGATCCAGTCCACGTCCAGGCAGGGCCTCTCGCAGATTGAAATCGAATTTACCAGCGGCGCCAATCTGAATTCGCTCCAGCAAAAGGTGCGCGACACGGTGGCACAGGTGCAGCTTCCGACAACGGCGGGTCTGCCGCAAATCCTCCAATTCTCCTTTAGTACCCAGCCGATTCTGTACTTCGCCGTCTCCACCACGCCCGCCCATGAGGCGCAGTTGCGACGCGCCGTGCAACAGGCCGTCGTTCCGGCGCTGCAGGGCGTCGCCGGAGCGGGGGGGATCCAGACGGCGGGAGCGGCGCCGCCCGAGGTGCAGCTTCAGTTTAGTCAGCGCGATCTCGCTCGCCATGGCCTGACCGTCGCCTCTGTCCTGCAGAGCCTGCAGGCGGATAACTCCGCGCCGCCGCTCGGAACCGCGACATTTGGCGCACACACGCGCCCCGTCCAGTTGAACGCCATCTTCTCGTCCCTCTCCGGTCTGCGCGGCCTGCGCATTCCCCTCCCCCCCAATCCATCCGCCGCTCTCCAGCCCGTCGGGCGCTCGTTGCACAGCCTGGGCACTGCCGTCGGACAACTGGGACAGGGCGAGGGGCAGATCGGCCGCGGCGTCGGACTGCTGCAGGCCGAGAACCGGCTTATCGTAAATCTGCAGGCGGTGCAGGGACAACTGTTCGGCGCCGAGCTGGCTCTGGCCAAAGCGGAGGCCGCTCCGCCGCAAAAACAGAACCCCGCCGCCATCGCGCGACTCACGGCAACCGTCCGCGCTCTTGAATCGGCGCAGACCAAGCTGTTCGCGCAATTGCGCCGAATGACGGCAAACAGTCCGTCCCCAGCGCAAACTCCGGCGCCGACGCAGTCCACTTTGCCCGTGAATACTGCGACGACGGGAAAATCGACTGTCCAGACGGTGCCGCTCGGTGCGCTTGCAACCGTCCGCCTGGCGCCGCCGCCCAACGCGTCGATCAATCGCACCAACGGCAATCCGAGCGTCCTTGTCACCGTCGGCAAGACGGAGAGCGCCAACACGGTGTCCGTGGCCGCCGCGGTGCGCGCGCAGTTGCGACAAACTATCGCCGCGCTGCCGTTTCCCGCTCACGTCATCACGCTGTACGATGCCTCCGTGCCGATCACGCAGTCGGTCGACGGCCTCCTGCGGGAAGCGCTGCTCGGGGCGTTGTTCGCGGCGGTGGTGATCCTCTTTTTCCTGCGCAACTCCCTGACCACGCTGATCGCCGTCGTCTCGATTCCGGTCTCCCTGCTGATTGCGCTCATCTTTTTGCACATGTTTCAGATCACGTTAAATGTGATGACGCTCGGCGGCATGGCGGTCGCGACGGGACGGGTGGTGGACGACAGCATCGTCGTCATTGAGAATATCTTCCGCACGTGGAAAAGCGGGGCGGGATACGGCAAAAAGCTCGTGCTGTACGCCACGGGCGAGGTCGCCAACGCCATCACCACTTCCACGATCACAACCATCGCCGTCTTTCTGCCGCTCGCCTTCGTCGGCGGGATCGTCGGTTCCATCTTTGCGCCGTTTGCGCTCACCGTCGTGTTTGCGCTGGTCTCGTCTCTCGCCGTCGCGCTCACTGTCGTACCCATGCTCGCGTGGCTGTTTGTGGCGCGAAAGAGCGCGGATAACTCCGCGTGGACCCTGCAAAACGCCGACGCCGGATCCGACGGCGCCATTGCTCCGGCGCTGTCAGCCGCCGCGAACGCCGGAGGCGCAGATCCACGAGATCCACTGCACAGCGCAGCGGAAAACAGCGCAGCGGAAAACAGCGCAGCGGGGAGCGCCTGGAGCCGCTGGCAACTGCGCTATCGGGCGATCCTGACGTGGTGCCTGAACCACAAGGCCATCGTCATCCTCGTGACGGCGGTCGCGCTCATCGCCTCGGGCGCATCCCTGCGCCTCGTCGGCAGCACATTCATTCCTCAATCACAGAACAAATTTGCCATGGTCAACGTGACCATGCCCGCGGGATCGTCGCTATCTTCCACGAACGCCAAAGCGCACCAGGCGGAACACGCCATCGGCTCTCTGGGGTCCGCCGTCCTCAATGTCAACACCCAAGTGGGAAGCGACTCAGGTCAGGTCGTATCCGGCGGGACCGTGCTGGG
>JAKACR010000261.1 GCA_021821225.1 Bacillota bacterium
TCATATGATAGCTCCCCCTGTTTATGGCATAACACCGCGAGTGCGTCGTTCCATCACGATAGACGGCGAGCCCCGTACTGATAGCGGTCTTTCACAAAAGTAGTGGGTACGATACTCAAAGTAGTGTGTACGATACTTAAAAGTAGTGTGTACGAAATTCACACGGCCTGGCGACTCCAGCAACACCGGAATGGATTCAGAAACACCACATATAAGCTATTACAGTATGCGTAGGCGGGCGGAACGAAGACAATAGGGATCCCCCCCTATTTCGAGCCATTCAAGTGGTTGTCGTGGGTTTGCAGTGGTTTTTTTGTAGGTAGATCGGTGGTCCTGCGGGGATATCCACAGTGCGTTCTGAGCGGTATAATGTATATAGAGAATCTTCACACAACGGTAGTCTGATGATGCAGGCATTCAGGAAAGGAGAATTCGAGCTGGCATGATTCTGGAGCGCGAAACAGAATTGCGGGAGATTCGCGACGTGATCGTTCGGGCATCACTGGGAAGCGGTTCAGCAATCTTTTTTCAAGGCGGACCCGGACTTGGCAAAACGGAATTGCTGGCTGCGGCGGTCGAAATTTGTGCCGCGCCAATGATCCCGATCAGGGCGAGCGGCCACGTCATGGAGACGGGAGTGCCCTTCTCCCTGGCGCTGCAGATGGTCGAGCAGCTCGCACTGCATTGCAGAGACCACCCGGAACTCTCGGAAAGTCTGATTGCGTTTCGCAAACTGTTCCGAAGGCAGGGGCGCAGGCTGACGCCATATGACGGATCATGGTTGCGCGCGGAGTTGACCTATTCATTTTACTGGCTGTTCGCGTCGGCGGCGGAGCGTTTTCCTCTTCTGCTCTGTCTCGATGACTTGCATTGGGCGGATCACGACTCACTGTCGCTCCTGAGTTTCTTCCTGCGCCGCATGGCGGGGTTGTCGGTTTCCGTGGTCGGTGGTTTTCGGAACTGGCCCCATGAGGCGGTAACCGCGATCCGATCGCTCGGCCAGGAAGCCCCCGTTCGCTTGCGAACGTTGGAGCCGCTCAGTGAAAACGCCTGTCGCAACTTCGTCCGCAGTCGACTTGGCAGCGAGCCTTCGCCCCTCTTTTTCGAGCGCATCCACTCGCTTACGCGGGGCAATCCCCTCTTACTCGGCCAAGCTCTGCTGTTACTCGAGCATAAGAGCGCCGACAGCGAGGGCCTGACGACCGTTGAAGCCTCTCATCGCGCCATCATCTTGGCGCGACTGGATGGTTTGCCAGAACGGACGCGCCAGTTGCTGCTTGTGGTCTGCGTGCTCGGAACGCGATTTGCCATTACGCTTGCGGCCGAACTCGCAGATCTGGCGGTGGACACCGCGACAACTCTGTTAGAACCGGCCGCTAGTCTGGGAATTCTGAAGGCTTGCGCCGATGCGTTCGAGCCCCAGTTGGAGTTCGTCCATCCTCTGATCTGGAGGACGCTCTACGACAGTCTTGCGGATCGCGACAGTCGGTTGCTGCATCGGCGGACTGCACAGTTGCTGAGGAAGCGAGACGCAGACGAATTCGCTCTCGTGTACCACCTCACGTACGGCGCCGATATGGGCGATCAAAACGCCGTCGCCACCTTGTTTGCTATGGCCGCTCAGGCCGAGGGGCAGGGCGCTTTCGACACCGCGATTCAGTACTTGAGTCAGGCGACAAAACTCTGCCTTCCGGGCGACTACAGAGCGGAAGCCCAGTTGGCCCTGGGAAAAACGGCTCAGAAGCTGGGTGATTTGGCGGCGGCCGCGCGCGCCTATGATGAAGCGTATGCCAATACGCGGCTCGAGTCCGAGACCGGAGCCAGTTCCCCTTTGCGCAACCGGATCCGCCGGGTGCAGGCGTTCGTCTCCCTCGCAATCGGGGACACGGATCGAGCGAGACGCGGTTTGGCGGAGGCGCTCAGGGAAGCGCGTCTCGGCGACGCGGAAATGGCGGTGGCGACCGCCATCGAAGGAGCCGTTCTGGAATTGACCAGCGGCACTCTGGAAGCGGCGGCAACTCTGAGTGACGCGGCGGTTGAACTCGCTCGCAAAGCGGGCGACCGAACCCTAGTCGCCCGAGCAGAGACGGTTGTTTGGCACGTCGCGTTTTCCCAAGGGTTCCCCGCCGCATACGACGGCGCGGTGCGCGCGTATGAAGCGGGTCAGCCGTGGTCGCCTGACGATACGCAGCTTCTGTGGGGATGGTCGCCGCCGCAGAGTCTGGGCATCATCGCCTCGCGTCTCGGACGGTACGTTGAGGCGGAAGAGCGATTGACGGAGGTCCTGTCTGAAGATCGCGAGCGCAGATCGTTAATGGGATTGATCTGGGAGCACACGTTTCTCGCCGAACTGGACTGGCGGCGCGGACACCTGCGGGAAGCATACGACCATATCAGTCAAGCAAAGTCGTTCACGATCTCCGTGCCGTGGGCGCGTGCCATGGTCCGACACCTGGAAGCGCGCATCCTGATGGACATCGGTGACCTGGACAGTGCGAGATCGGCGCTGCGTGAAGCGAAACAGGATGCGAAACAAGGCGTGTTCCAGACGGCCATCGTGTTTTGCCGATGGGCGGACGCAGTGCTGCTTGCGCGCGAATGCAACCATGCGGCGGCGGCGGCGCAATTTTTGCAGGGTATGCCGAACCTCGACGTTGCGCACCCGCTGATCCCGTGCTGTTTTTTCAGTTGGTGGGAGACGGAGGCGGCGGACAGTTGTGTCCGCGCCGGAATGTTCGAGCAGGCGCGCATGCTGATCTCGCGCATCGTCGCCGCCGGCGAAACGGTTCATCACGCAGGCTTGTTGACGGCGGGCTTGCGCTGCCGCGCCCTGTTGGCCGATCGTATGGGTGACGAACAGGCGGCGCAGGCCGATTTCGAACAAGCGTACACTCTGTGCGCCGCCTTGGATGATTGGTTGGAGCGCGGGCGACTACTGCTGGATCTCGGAGCTTGGCACAGAAGGCATCGGCGTTTGTCCGAAGCCCGTGCGTCGCTGCGCGAAGCGGTGGAAACGTTCAGTAGATGCGGAAGCGGTTATTGGCGGGAGCAGGCGCTCGCTGAACTGCGATCCGCACACGGGCGCCTGCGTGAACCGGATCCAACCGACCGGTTGCATGATCTTACATCACAGGAATACCGGATCGCGAAGTTGGTGTTCGAGACGCGCACCAACCGCGAGATTGCTCTCGCACTGTTCATCAGTCCAAAAACGTTGAGCATCCACCTCGGCAATATCTATCGCAAGCTGAATCTGAATTCGCGCGATGAATTGAGGGCGTATGCTGCGCTGAATCTCAAGCCGCAAGAAACAAATCCAGATACAACGCGGATCTTTACATCTGACCAAATGCTGTAATGCTGTGAATACAGTTGGCAAACGTCTCCATTTCCTACCCCACGACTGATTATCGTGGCAGAGCGAATAGAATATCCACATAAATAATTAAACTATCTTGCAATTTGACCCAATATATGCTACTTTATTTTCAGTCAAATACTACGGTCGCATAAATTGTCGGAATAGTACGTCATCGTTGATCTTTCGTTATGAATGGGGAGTAATTCCTATGCAGAAGGAGAAGCCCACGTCATCTTCCCTACGAAGATATGCGCGGTGGCGACTTCCAGAGAGAACTGTCACAGGCACTGTGACGATTTCCGTAATTGCTGGCCGACCCGTCCATACTCGGCCGGAAACAATGTGGATGGAGGATGTCGGGCTAAATGGCCTCTGCTTCGTGTCGAATGTCAAATTGCCCGTTAACGGAAAATACTTGCTGTATTTTGTTATACCATTAGGCAAGGTAACATTTCGGGTAAGCGGGTTCGTCAGATGGTCCATCCCTTTGGGGAGCACGCAGTATAAGTACGGGTGCCAGCTTTTCCTGACTGAATGGCAACGTGCGACCTTGGAACGAATCATGAACCAGTATAGCGCCCAACTGTATGAAACAGCGATTGCAGCATATCGGAGAACGATGGATTTGACGCCCAGTGGCCGCCAATCTGAAGATCAACATTGACTACAAATCCACCCTATACTGCCACTCATAATACTCACTATCGTCGATCTGTGTCCGCCGATTTTGTACACCTCGCCTAGCCGCGCCGGAGGCCAGCACAGCCTCAAGAGCGTTGCATTGTACATCGCGCCGCCCGACATGATGAACGCGGGAGCGTACCCCTGACGGAACAGTTCGACAGCCCTTTGCACGCGATCCCGCGATCCCCCGACCAGCACGATGATCACATCAGACTTGACAGGAGTTTGATTGACAACCAGATATCTGCCGCCAAATGCCAAAAATATCACCACCATCGCACACGCCAACAAGATCGCAGTCGTCCGCGCAATTGTACTGAAA
>JAKACR010000017.1 GCA_021821225.1 Bacillota bacterium
CTCGGACAAGCGCCGCATCGCCACCATGCTGCTCAGCATCAATATCCGCAACACGGACCACCTGCACGCTGTGGTGGAGCGAATCAAGCGCGTGAAGGACATCTACGCGGTTCGGCGGGTGATCCAATAGCCATGAGAATCGTACTGCAACGCGTCCGGAGCGCGGCGGTTCGCACCGGCGGCCAGACGGTGGCGTCGATCGGACGCGGACTGCTGCTGCTCGTCGGCCTGCACAGCGGCGACGCGGAACCGGACTTGACCTATATGGTGGAGAAGGTCCTGAATCTGCGGATCTTCGAGGACGCCGAGGGCCGGATGGATGAATCCCTGCTGGACGCCGGAGGAGAGATCCTGTCCGTGTCGCAGTTCACTCTCTACGCGGACGTGCGCAAGGGTCGCCGGCCCAATTTCATGGAGGCGGCCCGTCCTGAAGTGGCGCAGCCGCTGTACGACAGGTTCAACGACCTGTTGCGGGCGGCGGGTATGCGCGTACAGACGGGCGTGTTCGGCGCCATGATGGATGTGGAGTCGGTGAACGACGGTCCGGTCACGATCCTGCTCGACACCGACCACCTGTGAGTTGCGCGGGAAATTGGGCGCGTCATTCGGGCACGCGCCGCGGCTGATTTGCGTACGGTAATGCGGAGGCAGTCATTGTGCCATTGAATCACCCGCGGACAGCCGGGTGTGAGGGCGGAAGGAGAATGACGTGTGCACAAGACCCGCATTGGCCATTTGAGGGTGGAACTGGTTCTCACGGAGGAAATGAAGCAGGCGCTGGTGGAACTGGCTTCGGGGCGCGCGAACACGGTCGTTATTCCGCAGGCGATGTTGCGCCACGTGCGCGTGCACCACGTGCAGTCGGAGATGTCCCGGGTGCGTGAACTGCAGTACCGCCGCGTGGTGGTGGACCGCCTGGAACTCGCGGGCGGACAGCCGTCTGTCATCATCGGTTGAACGGCCGACGATGCGATCCGTTCTCCCGGGGGAGAGCGGATCGTTTGCGTCACAGCACCTTGCGCGCGGCGAATCCCTCGTTGAGGCCGTGCCAAAAGCGGATCGTCGGTTCGCCGCTGCGCCAGCACAGATAGGCCTCGCGCCCGTCGATCAGGGTGAGAAAGTCCACCAGACCCGCGTCGATATCCTTGACCTCGATGGATTGGCCCGTCAGGTGTTCAATCTGCTGGCGCGCGGCGATCACCATGAATTCCACTTCGGCTTCTTCGACAAAGAAGTGATCCGGATCGTCCGCGGGGTGGTCGCGCCTGGCGCGTTCGATCTTCAGGCGCTTGATCGCGATCTCCTCGCGCGCCTGTTTGAGCGCGAGGAGTTGGCGGGAGATGTCGGGCAGCAGTCGGTTCGCTTCTTCTAATGAATAATAGCGTTTCTGCACCATCGTGCTCCTTTGCCAAAGGTAGTTTCCTGGCGGCTGGCGAACAGCGGCGTCGCACTCTGTGGAGTCATCTTACACGATTCGGCCGGGTCCCGTCCAATGTCCCGGGGCGTACAGCGCAAACACGTCCCTTGGGGAACTGTGATAATCCAAATCAGGGCTGCCGTAATTTGGTTTATCACATGTCCTCTTGGACGGGCCGGGAAAAGGTGCGCGCGGGTCGGTCCAATGGCGTATAGTAATACACGGGCGCCCGCACTGTGGACGCTGCCTGATGGCTGGACGCCGGGGAGGAGGAATCGCGCGTGAGGGTCCTGCTGCACCGCATCATGATTCGTCTGTTCAGCGTTCTGCCGCAGTGGCTTGCGAAGTGGGCCGTCTACGCGCTCAAACGCAAGTATGTCATCGGCGTCGTCGCGTATCTGCCAAACGACCGCGGCGAATTCCTGTTTCTGCGCCACAGCTACCGCCGCAAACGACCGTGGCGCCTGCCCGGGGGCTTGAAGGAGGCGCGCGAGGACGCGTTCTCGACCATTGCGCGCGAATTGCTTGAAGAAGCGAATATTGTGGTGCGGCCCCTGCAGGTGATCGGCGTCACGCAGTCTGACATTACCCTCGATATCTGCGTCATGTGTGAGCTTGTGGAGGAGCGGGCCTTCGCCGCAAACGCGGAAATCGACGCGCTGACGTGGGCCGATCCTTTTGCGGCGCCATTCCCGGTGCCGCGCGATCAGTTGGAGTTGATCCGCCTGGTCTTGCGCCTGCGTGAAGCGGGGATACACGCGCGGCCGTCTGTGTCTGCGCGCTGACGTTACGCGCGAATCAGGAGGTGCTGGCAGATGTTCAAAGGGATTGCGGGTCCGCCGCGCGTCCTTGTGTACCACCCGCGCGAGTCGGTGGCCCGCCGCTACGTCGCGGAACTCGTGGCCCTGGGCTACCCTGCAACGCACTTGACGTACGCCTGCAGCGAGGCGGAGGCCAGCGGGCGACTCGACACCGCGGAAGTGCTGCTGGCCTGGCGATTCCCTCCGCCGCTCATGGCCTTGGCCCCGCGCCTGCGTTGGGTCCAGTCGATGGGCGCCGGGGTGGACGACCTGGCGCAGAATCCCGCATTGCCCCGCGAATGCCTGGTGACGCGTATCGTGGGGCAGTTTGGCGGCCCGATCGCCGAATACGTCTTTGCCTACCTTTTGTATCTATACAAGGGAGTCGACCGCGCGATCAGCCAGCAGGCGCACCGTGAGTGGACGCCGTGGCGGCCGGACGAGCTCGGCGGGCTGACCATCGGTCTGGCGGGCGTCGGTTCCATCGGCCAGGCGATCGCCGCCCGCGCGAGGGCGTTCAACATGCGCGTGTGCGGACTCAGTCGCACGAAGGCGCCCTGCGCGGAGGTGGACGAGCACTTCGCCCCCGACGAGTGGACTGCGTTTGCCGCACGCTGCGACGCGGTCGTTCTGGCGCTGCCGCTGACTCCGCAAACGGCGCGGATGGTCGACGCCGGCGCACTGGCCGCCATGCGCGACGACGCGGTGCTGGTCAATGTGGGGCGCGGCCAGTTGCTCGACGAGGACGCGCTCGTGCGGACGCTGCACGCCGGCCGTTTGCGCGCCGCCGTGCTCGACGTGTTCGAGGAGGAACCGCTCCCCGCCGCGCACCCGCTGTGGATGGCGCCGCGCGCGTACATCACGCCGCACATTGCGGGCCCGAGCCAGATTTCCCAGGTGTGCGCGTTTTTTGCGGACAACCTGGTCCGGGACGGAAAGGGCCTGGCCCTGCAAGGAATTGTGGACAGAGAACGCGGTTATTGAGGCGGGGACGCGTGCTGCGCCGCCGTCGTCCCGAACGGGAGGGGCATGACAACGCGGAAACTTGCGGAGACTAACAACGGTTCAATCGTTGTGAAGGGGGATCCGCGTGCACGCTTCCATTCTGTCCATTCTGCCCTTTGTGGTTATCATTCCAATCGCGCTGATCACCAGGCAGGTGATTCCCGGTCTTGTCGCCGGACTGCTGCTCGGCGCCTACCTGCTCTCCCCGTCGTGGCTGGGAGGCGTCGACACCGCGCTGCAGTACCTCTACAGCGAGATCACGGTCACAGGCAACCTGCATCTGATCGTCTTTCTGTGGGCGTTTGGCGCCCTGGTCGGCCTCATGCAGGTCACCGGCGGCGTGGCAGGCTTCGCGCGCATGCTGCAGCCGCGGATCCACTCCGAGCGCAGCGCGTTTGGCGTGGCCTGGCTGTCGTCGCTGGCGACGTTCATGGCGCCCGACTTTCGCATTATCACCGTTGCGCCGGTGTTGCGACCGGTGGCTGAACGCTTCCACATCAAGCCGGAGCGGCTGGCGTACGTCATCGATGTCACCGCCACCCCGCTGATCGCCCTGGTGCCGATTGGCACGGCGTTTGTCGGCTACATGATCGGCCTGATCACCGTGGGGCTACGGCACGTGGGGCGGGCCGATCCCGCATTTCCCTTCTTCCTGTCCACGATTCCGCTGAATTTCTTCGCGATCGCGATCCTCTTGATTGGCGTATACGTTTCGTTTGTCCGCATCAGGCGGACAAAGACGCTGCACCCGTCCTCGCCTGAGAGTGACGACCGGGCCATGGACGCGATGGTGCGGGCCGCCGGGGAATCGGCGCGCACCGACGTCCGGGAGACCGCGGGCGCCGCCGACCGGCGGCTGAATGGTCCGGGGCCGGATGCCCTGAACCTGATCGTTCCGATCGCCGTCCTGCTGGCGCTCATGTTCTTTCTCCTGTGGTGGAGCGGGCACTCCTATTCGTCCAATCTGTTTCAGGTGTTGGTGCACGCGGACGCGGCGCGCGCCATGCTGCAGGCCATTCTCATCACCCTGGTGTTCTCGGTGATCTACTACGCCTTCAAGCGCCAGCCGTTCGAACGCCTGACGCTCGGCATTCTGGACGGCGGCAATGAGATGATGCCGGTCATCGTCTTACTCGTGCTCGTCTGGGCGGTGTCCGGCACGGCAACGGCCCTCGGCTTTACACCCTACGTCACGCGCACGGTCGGCTCGGCGCTGCCGCCGTACCTGATCGCTCCGGGACTGTTCGTGATCGGATCGGCCATCTCCTATTTTGTCGGCTCGTCTTTCGGCACGTGGGGAATCCTGATGCCCCTCGGTTTCTCGCTGGCCCAGAGCGCACACGCGTCGCTGCCGCTCGTCGCCGGCGCGGTCTTTGCCAGCGGAACGCTCGGAGGGTTCGCATCGCCGCTGTCCGACAACACGGTCGCGATGGCCACGGTCATGAAGCTGCCCGTCATGTCGTTCGCCCGCTCGCTGCTCAAGTCGACGCTCATAGCGGGCGCCGTGGCCACGGCGGGCTACGCGGTGGCGGGGATGGTGATGTAGTCCCCGGGGCAGGATCGAACACAGCAAAAGAACCGTCACCCGGTGGAAACCCGGGTGACGGCCCTGTGCTGACTGCAGGGCGTGTCGCTTCGTCCAGAACATCCGCTTCACGCCGTCAGAACATCCGCTTGACGGAGGAAATATGGTGTCCCCAGTACGAGCCTGGACCGACCGACAGGTAACCCGCTTTGCCGAGTCCGCCCCCTTCCTGAATCATGGCGCCGTGGCCCGCATAAATGCCGACGTGGCCGCCCGCGTCAAAGAAGATGAGGTCGCCCGCACGCAGCTGAGAACGCGCCACGCGCAGTCCGACGGACGCGTATTGCCTCGTGCTCAGGTCGGTGAACAGGTAGCCGAGCGCATGATGGTAAACGTACTCGACGTAATTGCTGCAGTCAAAACCGAACTGTCCGCGGTCTTCGTTGTGTCCCCAGATGTATGGTGTGCCGAGCTTGCTTCGCGCCACGCCAAGCACCGCGGCCAACTTCTGGCTGTACGGCGCCCGAAGGCCGGCGCGCGGCACGATCACGGGGTCAATGGTGACCCCGTGCGGCGGCACCACCATGCCGTTGCTCAAGACCGCGCGATGTACGCCGCGCGGCCGGGCGAAGCGAGGCACCATCGCGCCGATCACGGACGCGCCGGGGTTGCCTGACAGCGCGCCCGACGCCACGCTGCCAAACGGAGCGCGCGCCATATCCCGGTTGACCAGGTTTACCTGGCGGACATTCTGGCGCGGGTACGTCGCGGTTGCAAAGTTGTAGACGCCCTGCATGGAGGATGTGTCGAGCGTGCGCTGACCGGCGATCTGGCGAAGAGTGGCCGGAGTGAGCGCGCCGTGCAGGATGGGGCGGGCGAACACCGTGACTGTCCGGGAGCCCTTGGCGTATTCCGTACCGAGCACGCGGTAGTAGGTCTGCAGCGGTCCCGCTGCGAGCGCCTGGGGGTTTTGCAGGGGAGCCGAACGTGGCGGCCCCATCGCGTACTGCCCGGCGCATCCTGCGGTCGAAAGAGTGCAGGCCGCCGACAGGAGTGACGCGGCGATGAGAGGAATGCGGCTGTTCATACGGGACTTCGCACCTCCGCTAATGGTGTCTCGTCAAGGGAACCATAATGCAACCCCCTGGAGCGTGGACTTGTCCATTAGCATTGCAAAGTCGACCGCAGCCTATGCACGCGCCGACGGCGTTGAGCGGCGCCGGGATCCTCTTCGGAGGCGACCGTCAGGCGCTGCCGCGCGACGGCCGAATGGCGGCGTTGCGTTGCGCCGCGAACTGTCTGTAGCGTATGAGCATGACGATGCGCCACGGGAGCAACATGCCAAACGCGAGGATGAAAAAGACGGCGCCAGTCTGCGCAATGGTCACGTAGCGCTCGATGTACGTGTGCAGGGCGATGCGGATGGCGAGCAGCGACAGGAGCACGACAATAAACGCCGGAGAGCGCTTCAGATAGATGTCGCCGTCCACCTCCTGCATGCGCGACGACGTGATCAGCGGGATCGAGAACAGGCAGCCGACGAGGAACGCGACGACGCCGTAGAGCAATGGAATGCGCATGACTGGGGCGACGAACATCAAAAAGCCGGTGACCATGCCCAAGGGCGGTATCATGATCTTTTTCGCGGAAGTCGGGTGCTTCGCCGCACGCAGACGGACCAGGATGACGGTCAGAGCGCCGACGATAATGACGATGGTGCTGCCAATCTGCAATGTCTGGGTCGAGAAAGCTGGCACACAGGCACCTCCCTCGTGCAATTGTTCAGGCGAGCGGCGACGGGACAACGATCGGTATCCTGTTTTATCATAGCGCAAGGCCCGCGATGCTTCAATCCGCCGGTCTCCACCATGTCGGGGCCGGATGTGGCGATGCTGTGACGCGAGGTACCGGCTCTGGCGTGTGTGCTATCATGAAAATACGTGTGTTTATAGGAAAGAGGGTCTGCTGTCTTGCTTGCAAACGACACGTTTCTGCGCGCCTGTCGCGGTGAACGGACGGCGTACGCACCGGCGTGGTACATGCGCCAGGCCGGGCGGTACCAGCCGGAGTACATGGCGGTCCGGAAGCGGCACAGTCTGCTTGAGATCTGTGAACAGCCGGAACTGTGCGTCCAGGTCACGCTTCTTCCCGTGAGCCAGCTCGGTGTGGACGCGGCCATCCTGTTCTCCGACATCATGGTGCCGCTCGCCCCGATGGGCGTGGACTTCCGTCTGGAAAAAGATATGGGACCGATAGTGGAACAGCCGCTGCAGAGCGCGGACGACATCGGGCGGCTGCGGACGCTCGATCCGCAGGAGCATCTGCCGCACGTCCTTGAATCCGTGCGATTGCTCGCGGCTGAACTCACGGTGCCGCTCATCGGATTTTCCGGCGCTCCTTTCACACTGGCGAGCTACCTGATCGAAGGCGGGCCGTCGCGCGATCACCTGCGCACGAAGACGTTCATGCTGCGCGAACCCGCCGTGTGGGCGCAATTGATGGACAAGCTGGCCGATATGGCCGTGGTCTATCTGCGCGCCCAGGTGGCGGCGGGGGCGTCCGCCGTCCAATTGTTCGACAGTTGGGTCGGGAGTCTGGCGCGAGAGGACTTCGACCGCTTCGTGCTGCCCGCCGTGCAAAAGGTGTTTCGCGAACTGTCCGCGCTCGGTGTGCCCATGATCTATTTCGGCGTCGGCGCCAGCCACCTCTTTTCCTCCATCGGATCCACCGGAGCGACGGTTGTCGGGGTCGACTGGCGCATGGGGCTGTCGGACGCGCGTCGCTCGCTTGGAGGGGGTGTCGCGGCGGTCCAGGGCAACCTGGAACCGGCGGCGCTGCTTGGCCCGTGGGACGAGCTTCGTCGGCGCGCGAGCGCCGTCATCGCGGACGGCCGGCAGGAAGCAGGGTTTGTCTTCAACCTCGGCCACGGTGTGCCGCGCTATGCGGATGTCGATACACTGCGGCGCCTGACGGACTTTGTGCACGAGAGCAGCGCCGCCGCGGCGGGCGATGCGCGCGGGGAAGGCCCGGCGATGGCCACGGGCTCCGCCGCGGCCCGGCGCCCGGCGCCCGGGCGGCCGTCAGCCGGGGAGACGGGCGCATGACTTCCGGGCCGAGCGTTCTGCTCATGGCGTACGGCACACCGGCGAGTCAGGATCAGGTGGAGGCTTACTACACGCATATAAGGCACGGACGGGCGCCAAGCGCGGGGCAATTGGCGAACCTGCTCGCGCGCTACGAGGCGATAGGGGGTGTGTCGCCGCTGCGCGAGATCACGCGGGCGCAGGCCGATGTTCTGGCGGCGGAGTTGCGACGGCGGGGATTTCTGGCGGGTGACGCGAGGGTGTACGTCGGCTTCAAGCACACGGAGCCGTTTGTCGCCGACGTGGTCCGCGCGATGGCGCAGGCGGGGGTCTCCGCTGCGGTCACCGCCGTGCTCGCGCCGCACTATTCGGACATGAGCGTGGGCGTGTACATCGAGGAGGCGTCTGCCGCGGCGCTGGAGCGCGGAGTGGACCTTGCGCACGTCCGCCAATGGCACATGCAGCCCGCGTACCTGCGCGCGCTCGGCGAGCGGCTAAAGACTGCGCTGGCGACGCTGGAGCCCGCCATGCGCCAGCGTGTGCGCGTCGTCTTCTCGGCGCACAGCCTCCCGGAGAGGATTGTGGCGAACGGCGATCCATACCCCGCCCAGTTGCTCGAGACCGCGCGAGCGCTGGCCGTAGACGGGGGAGTGGAGGACTGGGCATTTCACTGGCAGAGCGCCGGCCGGACGGAGGAGCGGTGGCTCGGGCCGGACATCCTCGAGGGCCTGCGACAGGCCGCCGCGGACGGCTGCAGCGCCGTCGTGTCGTGCCCGATCGGCTTCGTTGCGGACCACCTGGAGGTGCTGTACGACCTCGATATTGAGGCGGCGGCAGAGGCCCGGAGGTTGGGGCTGCCCTTTCGCCGGACCGCGTCGCTCAACGCCGACCCGGCCCTGGGCAGGGCCTTGGCGGACGCTGTCGAGGAGACCTGGAGGGTCCGCAACTTGTGACAGGGAGGAAGTGGACAAAATGGCGCGACAGGCCCATATCGCAGTGTTGGGGGGCGGTATCGCCGGTCTGGCGGCGGCGTACGAAATCCTGAGACTGGCCCGGGAACAAGCAAGGGACGTCCGCATAACGGTCTATGAGTCGTCCGGGCGGACGGGAGGTAAGGTCTTCACCCAGCGCGAGGCGGGACTGGTGCTCGAGCTCGGCGCGGATTCGATGCTGGCCCGCAAACGGGCGGCGCTTGACCTTTGTGAGGAACTCGGCCTTGCGGGCGAACTCGTGGGGACGGGACCGCTTGCGCGGCGCACCTACATTGTCGGAAACGGAGAGTTGCATCCCTTTCCGGCAGGCACGTACATGGGAATCCCCGTGACCCGGAGCGCGATCGAGTCATGCGAACTGTTGTCCGACGACGGCAAGCGACGGGCGCTGGAAGACTTCTCGACGCCCGATGGATCTCCTCCGGACGGCGCGGACGAGTCGCTCGGCAGGGCGCTGCGCCGGCGTTTGGGAGACGAGATGGTCGACCGCATCGCGGAGGCGGTGCTGTCGGGCATCTACGGCGGACAACTGGATGACATGAGCCTGCTCGCGGCATTTCCCGAGTTTCGCCACGCGGAACGCACGTACGGCAGCGTGTTGCGCGGTTTTTCGGAGATCCTCTCCGGAGCGCGCAGTCAATCCCGGGGTCCGGTGGCAAAGCCGGGGGCGGGGAGTATGTTTGTCACGCTTGGCGGAGGCTTGGACACGCTGGCGGCGCGTCTCGCGGAGACCCTCGAACGGGCTTCGGTCACGATGGCGCGCGACACGGAGGCCGACTCTCTGCGGTCGGATCCCGCCGGCTCCTATGTCCTGTCCCTGCGCGAACGTGACGGCGGGCGGGACGCCGTGCGCGAAGTGGCTTGCGATGGCGTGATTGTCGCGACGCCCGCTTACGAGGCGGCCCGAATCCTGCGCGACTGGCCGTCGCTCTCCGCGATGCTTGCGGACATTCCCTACACGTCCGTTGCGTCGCTGTCTTTTGTCTGTCGTGAATCGGACGTGGGGCGTGAACTGGACGGCGCAGGATTTGTCGTGCCGCGAGCCGAAGGGCGGGCGCTGACCGCGTGCACCTGGGTGTCTGTCAAGTGGCCGCACGCAAGCGCGGACGGCGATCTGGTCGTGCGTTGCTTTCTCGGTCGCGCGGGCGACGGGGAGGGCCTGGCGGGGCGCAGCGATGAGGAATTGGCTGCGGACGCCGTGCGGGATATGGCGGCGCTGTTTGGCTATACGGGCCCGAACACGCCCCGCGGCATGGCGCGCTGGGAACGCGCCATGCCGCAGTACCGAGTGGGGCACCTCGCGCGCATGGATGCGCTTGACGGGTTGGTCGCGTCGGAACTCCCGCGAGTGGGTCTCGCGGGAGCCGCGTACCGGGGCGTCGGCATATCCGACACCGTCGTCAGCGCGCAAGGCGCCGCTCGGCGGGTGTTCGCCGCTTTGGTGGATTAGCGTTGGCGGGCGGGTCCGGGCTGGCGTAGGAAGTCCAGCCCAGAACCGGCGTCTGCGTCCGCTGCGGCGCGGAGGCGGCGCTTGCGCGCGACGCACGCCTGAATGTTAAATTGTCACGCGCCGGCTATGACGCGAAGGTCAGGCTGCCGTAGGCGGCCAGGACCGGTTGCTGGCGGACCCAGCTGCCAGCGGGCGTCTGCGCGGGATTGTAGAACACCATGGCGGAAGGCAGGATATCGGTGCCCCCCAGGACCTGCGCGGCTATCGACGCGTCGGCGGCCGAAGGCTGCGCCTTGTAGATCCAGCCGTTTGCCACACTGGTGAATTGGGCAACGCCGTTGATCTGCTGAAAGATGACCGCTTGGACGGACTGTCCGTAGCCGGCGCGCAGGCGGTTCATCACGACGGCGCCCACCGCCAGTTTCGCATTGACAGGCTGACCCTGCGCCTCCGCCGCAATGACGCGCGTCAACCACGCGAGATTGGCGCTGTGCGCCGCTCCAACGGAACTCTGTCCCTGACCCGCCGGGCTGGCGGCTGTCGTCGTGCCCGCGGCTCCGGACGCCGACGCGCCGGCGGGCAGCGTGACCATCCCGCCCGTGGGCAGATTTTGCGCGTTCAGCCGTGGATTGAGTTGCTGCAGTGTCGACAGAGGGACGCCAAAGCGGCGCGCAATGTTCCACTCCGTGTCGCCGGATTGAATCGTGTACGCCCGCTGTCCGGCCGTCGCCAAACCTGCGGCGGCGGGGCTGTCTTGCAACGCGCCCTGCGGCAGGGTGAGCACTTGACCGATCAGGAGATTGCGCGCAACGACGCCGGGATTTGCGTTCTGAAGGCTCGTCACCGCAACGTGGAAGTGGTGGGCGACCAGCCATAGAGTGTCGCCTGATTGCACCGTGTAGGTGCCTGTTGCAGCGTAGGCGGATCCGCAGGATAGAATCGCTGTGAGGCTCGCCGCGGTAATGGCACTGGTCCAATTTTTCGCGTTCCTTCGCATAAATCCTCCTCCTGTCGACCGCTGATGCGGCAAACGTGTCCGCTTACCATAGCATGGAGCGTCGAATGTCTGCCAGATGTAAATCATGGAGTTCCTTCCTGTCGAAATTCTTCAAGGCGGTCCCCTGCACGCTTCGACAAGACGCGCAAGAGGCGTCCGCTATGCTTGTCGCACAAGCCAAAGTGACCGCTTGGGCCGCCCTTTGGAACAGGGACAACCGAAGCGGGGACAGGCGGACAAACGGTACATCAATCACGGGATGGAGAGCCGATATGGGCCTGACGCGCATTCGGGAAGTGTGGTCGCCGCTCAAGTGGGTGGGGGTGCGTTTCTTCGTCGACGAGGAAGGAAACTGGGCGATCCGCCTGTTGGGAGGACCGCGCCGCAAATGGCGATAGCAGACAGCGGCAAACTTGGCGTCGCCGTCGGGCGCGCACGCGCCCCTCACGCCCCGACGAGGTTGAGGGGCGCATGGTAAATGGCCGTTGCCTGTCCCGATGTGATGAATCCTGTCTGGACCATGCCCTGGAGCACTTCCCACTGGCGCTGTTTGGCGAACTTGTAGTGGGCCAGCGGATCGTACAGCGAAGGCGCCTGCGGCAGACCGGCCAGGACCGCGCACTGCGCATTCGTCAGACGCTGCGGCGGCACCCCAAAGTAGGTGCGCGCCGCGCTCCCGACGCCGTAGGTCCCCTGGCCGAGGTAGACCTCGTTCAGATAGAGGGCAAGAATCGTGTTCTTGCGGATGTACTGGCTGATCATGATGGCGTAGACTACCTGCTTCAATTTTCGCGGGATCGTCTTCTCGTCGGTCAGGAAAATGTCCTTGACCAACTGTTCCGTGATGGTGCTGCCGCCCTGAACAGGCCGTCCGTGCATCAGATCGACGACAAACGCCCGCGCGATGCCTTCAAAGTCGATGCCTTCGTTGTGATAAAACTGACGGTCCTCCGTTGCGATGAGCGCCCGCTGCAGGAATCGCGGAATGTCAGGGAGGGGTGTGTAGCCGCCGTGCGCAGCCGCGATCCGGTGCACCTTGGCCTGCAGCAGCTGTGGCATGTTCGAACGCCAGACCGAGTGAACATAGAGCGCCCCACCGACACCGAGGAGCAACAGGAATATCAGCGCGCCGATGAACACCCTGCGCAAGTCAGCCCCTCCTGTTTACGACCTTGCGCGTTAGTCGCCGGATTTGGCGTGTCTAAGACGTGAGCGCATTTCATTTACGACCAGTTCGTCAAGGTGGGCGGACATGGCCAGTAATCCGGGATCGCTCAAGGTGCCAATCTTCTTGTAACGTTCTTCCATGCTGTGTCGAAGTGACTCCATCCTGGCGCAACGTCCCGACGGGCAATCCGACTCTCCGCCTTGGTTGGAATTCTTCTTCGTGATCAGGGGTAACACGCTCCAAGTGATCAGTTACGTCTTAAGCGAATGTTAGCACTAACCGATTCGTTTGTCATGCATTCGCCTGTTCCATCTCTGCGAAAATTCAACGAAAATACGATGAATAGCCATTTGGGAGCGGGCGCGAAACGCACCCAAAGCCTCTCGAATCTTCCGGTCATCGTTCAGGAACTGGCAAAAACGCGCCGGATCGCCGACAGGGCGAGATCCAGTTCCCCCTCCTCGATGACCAGCGGCGGTGCGAGGCGAATCACCCGTTCGTGCGTCTCCTTGCACAGGATTCCGGCCTCTTGCAGCCGTTCGCAGTACGGGCGCGCGGGCGCGTCGAGTTCGAGTCCGATCCACAGCCCGCGCCCCCGCACGTCCGTCGCCTGAGGAATATGGATGGCGCGCAGTTCCCGCAGGAAGTATTCGCCGAGCGTTCGCGAGCGTTCAGGCAGTCGCTCGTCGATCGTGACGTCGAGCGCGGCGATCGCGCAGGCGGCGGCAAGCGGATTCCCGCCGAACGTCGATCCGTGCGATCCGGGCTCGAACAGCCCGAGGACGTCCTCGTTGGCTGCGACAGCGGAGATGGGTATCACGCCGCCGCCAAGTGCCTTGCCGAGAATGTACACGTCGGGCACAACATTCTCCCAATCGCAGGCAAACATCTTCCCGGCGCGACCGAAGCCTGACTGAATCTCGTCCGCCACGAAGAGAACGCCGTTCTCACGGCACAGTTCGCGCGCGGCGCTGAGATAACCGTCGGGGGGAATGACAACGCCGGCCTCGCCCTGGATCGGCTCGACAATGAACGCCGCTGTGCGGTCGCTTATCGCGGAGCGAAGCGCTGCGAGATCGCCGAACGGAACGGAAACGAATCCGCCGGCGAGCGGACCGAAGCCGTCCTGGTACTCAGGATTGGTGGACATGGAAATGGCGGCGAGCGTACGGCCGTGGAAGTTATTGTCACACACGATGATCTCCGCCTGGCCTGCGCCGACGCCCCGGACACGGTATGCGTACCGCCGCACCGCCTTGATCGCAGTCTCCACCGCTTCCGCGCCGGAGTTCATCGGCAGGACCATGTCTTTTCCCGTAATCTGAGCGAGTTTCCTGTAAAACACTCCGAGGCGGTCGTTGTAAAACGCGCGCGAAGTCAGCGTCACACGGTCCGCCTGCTCCTTCAGGGCCTGAATGATGTACGGATGCCTGTGGCCCTGGTTCACGGCGGAGTACGCGCTCAGCATGTCCATGTACCGTCGCCCCTCCGGATCATACACCCAGATCCGTTCGGCCCGGCTGATCACGATGGGGAGAGGCTGGTAGTTGTGGGCTCCGAATTTCTCTTCCAGAGCGATGACTTCGCGTGTGTTCAAGACGGTTCCTCCTGTCAAATAGGACCGCCGGGCGCGGGAAGTTCACGCCTCGACGGTCAAAAGTGAAGGGTGCGTGCGATGTTCCGCGCAGCGGGGCAACGCGTCACAGAAGACCGGTCGCCCCTGGACACGCCAAGGTCTTCACATGTTCCCGCCCATTTAGCGGGCGGCTTTGGCGCTCACTTCGCGCAAGGCGGCGCTCAGGGCGTCCGCCACGTCGCCTACAGTATGCCCCTCAATCTGATGGCGCTCGAGCATGTACTCGAACTGGCCGTCCCTGATCAGAGCCACGGACGGCGACGAAGGCGGATAGCCGGTAAAATACTCGCGCGCCCGCCTCGTGGCGTCCACATCCTGGCCGGCGAACACCGTGATCAGATGGTCGGGACGCGGCGATGTCGCCAGGGCCTCGGCCACGGCAGGACGCGCGATGCCGGCGGCGCAGCCGCAGATCGAATTCACGACGACCATGGTCGTGCCGCCGCGGGCAAGCGCCGCGTCGACGGCCTCTGGCGAGCGGACTTCCTCAAAACCGATCTGCGTGAGTTCCTGACGCATCGGCTGAATGATCTCGAGAAAAATCGGCGAATCGTATGGCATGTCGCAACCTCCTGTCGGGTTTGGCAATCCGTGCCGCTTTGGCAATCCGTGCTGGTCTGGAAATCCATGCCGGTATGGCAATCTGTGCTGGGCTGGCATGTGTGCGCCGACGCCAACGTTACCGCGATCGCATTTCAGTATACCACGGCGATCATTCCACCGTCTCCTCCGGGGACTCGGTCTCCTCGAGGTAGAGCAGCTTGGAGTCCTCGTCATATGCGAACAATTCCGCGTACCTGCCCCAGGTGATCAGGGAATCCAACTGGATGTCGGCCTCTTCCTTGCCCAGGCTCTTTTGCAGGATCTCGAGAAAGAACTCGCGCGGCATCTGGCTGTTGCGCTTGGACTGCAGGACCCACAGGATGCGCTCGACAAACGGCACGTGGCGCAGGATCTGTTCGCGAAACATCGTCTTGCGCTCGAGCACGGTGGCGTCCGCCAGTTGTTTGCCGGCGCCGGTCAGTTCGAAGTCGCCGCTGGTCACATTGCTGAATTCGAGGATCCGGCAGGTTTCGACGATCGGCAGCAGGTCCTCGAGGTCGAACGCCAAGGACTCGCCTATCTTATACAAATCGACCTGGCCGCCAAGGTCGTCCACCAACTCGATGAATCCGGTGACCGCGCCGGCGGAGATGTTCGGCAGCGTGGTCAATTTGCGTCCGGACAGCGCGTGGCTGGCCTCCTGGACGAGCGCCCGCGTGTCCTTGTGCTGCGTGAGGATGGAATAGAGTTCGTCGACCAGCCGTGTGAACGGTTCGGACTTTCGCTCGCGCCAGTGCGGCAGCGTGATCTTGACCTGATGCACGATCCGCGCCGGATCGCGCGACAGCACAAGGGCACGGTCCGCCATGTAGACCGCCTCTTCAATGCCGTGCGTGACAAGGAGAATCGCCTTGGTCGGCACCTTGCCTTCCTGCCACAATTCCAGCAGGTCGCGCTTGAGGTTCTCTGCCGTCAACACGTCGAGCGCGGAAAACGGCTCATCCATCAGAAGGATGTCCGGCTCCATGACAAGCGCCCGCCCGAGACCGACGCGCTGGCGCATGCCGCCGGACAGTTCCTTCGGGTACGCGCTCTCAAAGCCGTCCAGGCCGATCATGTCGATCGCCGCGATCGCCTTGTCTTGTTTCTCCTGCCGCGTGATCGGCGCGTAGCGCAGGCCGAGTTCGACGTTCTCAAGGACGGTCAGCCAGGGAAACAGGGCAAACGACTGGAACACCATGCTGACGCCCGGATTCGTTCCGACAAACGGGGCGCCGCGATACAGCACCTCGCCCTTTGTCGGCTGCACGAGGCCGGCGATGATGCGCAGGAGAGTGGACTTGCCCGACCCGGACGGTCCGAGCAGGGCGACGAAGTCCCCCTCCGTGATCTGCAGGTCAATGTCGCTCAGGACGCGGATCTTGTTTCCGTTTGCGCCCTCAAAGTCCTTGGTGACGCTACGGACATCAATCATGGGCGCGCTGTGCGTCGTACGTTGGATCATCGCTGGGCCCTCCCGAATGCGGCTCGCATCGCGAAAGAGGCGGCCCTCAATCGCCAAGCCGATACTTTGTCTCGGCCAGACGGTACAGCGGCCGCCAGATGAAGCGATTGGCGACGACCACAAACAGGCACATGACCGCGATGCCCCAGGTGATGCGGGCCCAGTTGCCGTCCGTTGTCGCCGCCGTGATGTACGCGCCAAGACCGTCCGCGGTCAGCGTGTAGTGCCGCCAGGACACGAGTTCGGCCAGGATGCTGGCGTTCCAGGCGCCGCCTGTGGCGGTGATGCCGCCCGTGATGAGAGAAGGGTAGATCGCGGGCAGGATGAACGTCTTCCACCACGTGCTCCGGCGCAACCGCAGGACGGACGACGCTTCCTTGAGGTCGTTTGGAATTGCCATGGCGCCCGCGATCACATTGAACAGGATGTACCACTGGGTGCCGAGCATCATGAGCGGAATGGCCCCGATGTTCAGGCTCACGCGCCCCGCCACGTAGGCGATGGCGATCAGCGGGTACAGCACATTGGACGGGAAAGACGCGGCGATCTGCACCAGGGGCTGCGCGATACGCGAGAGGCGCGGGTGCAGCCCGATCGCCACACCTACGGGCACGGTCCACGCCGCTCCAAGAACAGTGGACGCAATCACGCGCAGGAACGTGTACAATCCGAGCTTCAGGACGTAGAGCACCTGCGGCAACCCGAGGCGCGCCACGACGCGCGCGGCGTCAAACGCGTAGCGCACCGCCAGCAACAGCAACGCGGTGAGCACGACGCGCGACACGATGGACCCGACGCGGGCGCGCCGCTGCGCGCTCTCCGGAGTCTGCCGGGCCTCCTTGCGCGGGACGCTGCGGTCGAGCAGCAGGGCGCGAAGCGGCGCCGCCATGGAACGGAACAACGCGTGGACCCACTCGGAACGGCGGATCAGGTGCAGGAACCAGGATGTCTGCACGTCGCTGTCGTCATTGAGATTCATCTTGAATTTCTGTGACCAGGCGACCAGCGGGCGCCACAGAAATTGATCGACGGCCACGATGACGGCGACCATCATGGCGATTCCGTAGAACAGCGCTGTGCCGTCCCCTCTGCGCAGTGCTTCCGCAATGTACGATCCGATCCCCGGCAGGTGGATGTTGTAGTGCAGGACCGTGATGGTCTCGGACGCCGTGAGGAAGAACCACGAACCGCCAAACGACATCATGCTGTTCCACACCAGCGGGATCATCCCGTACGGCACTTCAAGACGAGTGAAACGCGCCCATGGGCGGAGGCGGTAGACGGCGGCGGCTTCGCGCAGGTCCTTGGGCATGGTCGTCAGCGAGTGATAGAAGCTGAACGTGATGTTCCACGCCTGCGCGGTGAAGATGACAAAAATGGACGCGAATTCGGCTCCGAGCAGACTGCCGGGGAACAGACCGAGGAAGAACGTCACGGTGATCGACAGGAAACCCAGCACAGGAACGGATTGCAAGATATCGAGCGCAGGAATCATGACGCGTTCGGCGAGCTTGTGATAGGCGGCGAAGCGGCCGTACACAAGGGCGAACGCCAGCGACAGGACGTAGGCGATAAACAGCCGCAGCAGCGAGCGCCCCGCGTAGTACGGCAGGTAGACGGGGTTCAGGTGGATGACCGGCTGGCGCGACGGAGAGAATGGCACGACCATGCCCTTGCCCAGATCGAGCAGTGCGTAGAGCAATCCGATGATCATGATGGCCACGACAATATCAGGCCACCCGATGCGGCGCCTGGTGCGGAAAAACAGGATGAAGCGGTTCACGGATTCACCTCCCGGACAGGAAATGGCTCAGGCAGGGCGGCCCGTTCCCGCCTACGCCGATTCGGCGCCGTTCGCGCGCTTGGCCTGGGCCTTTCTGCGCCGGACGATCCACCACCAGACGAGCAGCGCGACCAGCACAATCCCGATCGCGATGGACAGCGCGCGGTGGGACAGGATCCACAACTCCACGCGGCGCCACTCGGCGCCGATGATCGCTCCGAGCAGGACGAAACTGGCGGCCCACAGGGCCGCGGAGATGATCGTGATGATGAGGTACAGGGACTGGTTGATCTTGTTGATTCCAGCGACGTACGCAATCAGGACGCGAATGTACGCGATAAACCGACCGACGCCGAGAATGGCGATCGAATACCGCTCGAAGGCGTGTTCCGCCTTCTCCAGTTTCTTCTCGTCCAGTTTGATGAAGCGACCGTAACGCAACAGGACCGGCCGACCGAGGCGGCGCCCGATCCAGTATGCGATGAAGGAGCCTGTCCACGACGCGAGCGTCGCGACCGTGAGCAGCGGTACGAGGTGAAAGACGCCCTGATGCCACATGAACCCCGAGATGACGAGGATCGTCTCGGCCGGAAAGGGAATCAGCAGGAATTCCAGGATCAGGGCGACCACAACACCCAGGTAGCCGTAACGTAACAGGAGTTCATGCGGAGACATCAGACCCAACCCTTCCAGTCAAGTTGTCAATGCGCTGCGTCGCTCCGTCGGCGGACAGGCCGTCGGTCGGCCGTCAGTCTGCCGTCAGTCGGCGAGGTTCGCGGCGAGCAGGCGCAGGGCTGTCTCCGTCAGGATGTCCACACCGGGTTCGAGCATCCGTTCCGCGATCGTGAACCGCGGGTGATGGTGCGGGTAATCGCTCTGCAAGTCCGCGTCCGCCACCCCGAGCACCAGAAAGGCGCCGGGTCTGTCCTTCAGGTAGTAGGCGAAGTCCTCGCCCACCATGGTCGGGCGCACGTGTTCCACCATCTCCCCGCCGAGTTCTTCGCGGCAGACCTGCTCGAGCACGCGCGCCACCGGCTCGTGGTTTACGACTGCGGGGTAACCGTCTGTCCAGGAAAAGTCCGCCCGCGCCCCGTACATTTCGCAGATGGCCTGCGAGGAACGCTCAATCTGGTCGCGGATGAACCGGCGCGCGCCGTCCGATGTGGTGCGCACCGTTCCGGTCAGGCGCGCGGTGTCCGCGATGATGTTGTGGCTGCTTCCCGCGTGCAGCGAGCCCACCGTGACGACGGCCGGCTCCAGCGGGTCCATCTGACGGCTGACAATGGTCTGGAAACGCTGCACGAGTTCACACGCCACGAGCAGCGCGTCGACGCTCTTGTGCGGGAGAGCCCCGTGGCCGCCTCTTCCCGCGACATCCACCTCGAACACGTCCGCGTTTGCGGTGAGCGCACCGTAGGAAATGCCGGCCACGCCAACGGGCAGGAAGCTCCACAGATGCAGACCGACCACAGCCTTGACGCCTTCGAGCACCCCGTCGCGGATCATGTTCTGGGCGCCGCCGGGCGGCGCTTCTTCGGCGGGTTGGAAGAAGACGCGGACTGTTCCGCGCGCATCCCTTGCGGAGGCGCGCACGTCGAGTAGGCGGCGCACGACGCCGAGCGCAATGGCCGTGTGGCCGTCGTGCCCACAGGCGTGCATGACGCCCGGGTTCTGCGATTTGTAGGGAAGCCCCGTCGCTTCGGCCAGCGGCAGTGCGTCAATGTCTGCGCGCACCGCGACCATGGCGTCGCCCGGTTGCAGCGGAAGATCGACGTAGACGCCGGTTTGCGCGACGCGCCGGGGACTCAGTCCCATGTCGCGCAGTTGCTGCTCGATGTAGGCGGCGGTTTCAAATTCGTGGAAACTCAGCTCGGGATGGCTGTGCAGGTGTCGCCGCCAAGTGACAAGGTCGCGCGCCAGCGAATCGCTCATAGTGGCCATACCCCCATGGTATTGTCGCTCCATGATACCATGCCCGCGGCAGGGCCCGATAGACCATTCGCAGGCTGCAGGGTCCGCTGGCGGCTGAATCCGGTATAATGGCGTTGCAGCCTGCCCGGACAACAGGTCTGTGCCAGTCGCCAGGTCGTCTGATCAATTTCACAGTTCCCCTGGTGGCCTGTCTTGAGAATGCAGGATCGCCGCGCCGTCGCATGACCGGATGAAGGACGTCATGCGGGCCCGACGGCGGATACGGGTTGACACCACGAAAGGCGGGAGTGGGGAGTGCACAGTATTCCTCTGGCGGCGTCAGCGCGGAGCTCGCGCCTCAATTATCTGCAGGACCATATATTCGATGTCGTCATCATAGGCGGCGGGATCACCGGAGTCGGAGTCGCGCGCGAGGCGTCCCTGGCGGGGCTTCGCGTCGCGCTGCTGGAGGCGCAGGACTTCGCCTCCGGCACGAGCAGCCGGTCGACGAAGCTGTTTCATGGGGGATTGCGCTACTTGGAACGCGCCGAGTTCCTGCTCGTGCGGGAGGGCGGTCGTGAACGGGAGGGGATGCAGCGCTTGGCGCCGCACCTGGTTACGCCGTTGCCGTTCTTGTTGCCGGTATACCGCTCCATGAAGTATGGCCGCTTCGTCATGGGGACGGCCGTTTGGCTGTACGACCGCCTGGCGAACGTCGCGCAGGATGAGCAGCGCGTGGTCCTCACGCGCGATGAGGTTCTGGCGCGGGAACCGGATGTGAATACGGACGGGTTGACGGGCGGCGTACTGTATCACGAGTACCTGACGGACGACGCCCGTTGTGTCGTGACCATCGCGCGCGCCGCGGAACAATTGGGAGCGATCACGCTGAACTACGCCCGTGTGACGGGACTGCTCTACGGCGCGGGAGAGGAGCCCGCGGCGCCAGACGACACGCCGTCCGACGCGCAGCGCGTGACCGGCGTGACGGCGATCGATGAATTGTCCGGACGCAGCATCGACGTGCGCGGCAGGACGGTTGTCAATGCGGCCGGCCCGTGGATCGAGAGCATCGTGCGGCATGACGACGAGCATGCGAAGACTGGGCCGCGCCAGCCGATGGTTTTGCACAGCCGCGGCGTACACGTCGCCGTCGCGCGCGAGCGGCTGCCGGTGAAACAGGCGTTCGCGTTGCAGACGCCGGACGGGCGGCTGC
>JAKACR010000262.1 GCA_021821225.1 Bacillota bacterium
GCCGCATACACCCTCGCTCGTGCGCAGCAGTGTCCGGACTTCGCCCGCGACAATGCGCTTTACGCGCGGACTGCGGTCGATCGCCTCCGTCAGCGGCGCCAGCAAGTGCGCTCCTGTGGCGTCGCCTCCGGCATGCAGGATGCGCGCGCGCGAATGCGCCCCTTCAAGTCCGAACGCCATGCGACCTGCGGCGTCCTTGTCAAACACGACGCCAATCGCCGTCAACCAGTCGACCACTCGTGGAGCGCGCTCCGCCATCCGGCGCACCGCCCCAGCGTCGCACAGCCCGTCGCCCGCATCAAGCGTGTCTTTCGCATGCCGCTCGGGCGCATCGTCCAGACCGATGGCCGCGGCGATCCCCCCTTGCGCCGTGTGGGAATTGCTCCCTGTCGGCAATCCCTTGGAGAGCAGCGCCACATCCCCCGACACGCTCAACAAGTGAGCCGCCGCGCTCCCCGCCAGGCCACTTCCGATCACTGCAAAGTCCACCGCAAGAATCTTATTCACCCGCCGTCGCTCCGTCCCCCCGCAGGATGTCCAGCCCCACATCAATGCTGTGGACCGCGTGCGTCAACGCACCCATGGAAATATAATCAACACCCGTGCGGGCAACGTCGGCCAGGCGGTCAAGCGACATATTTCCCGACGCCTCCAGCGGCACGCGCCCCTGCGCAAGTTCGACCGCCTGCCTCAGTTGCGACAGGTCCATATTGTCCAGCAGGATCATGTCGACGCGATAGCGCAAAGCCGCGCGCAGTTGCGCAAGCGTATCGACCTCCACTTCCACTTTGGCAAACAGCGGCGCGCGCGCCAGCACGCGCTCAATCGCCCGCTCGATCCCGCCCGCGAGCGCGATATGGTTGTCCTTGATCAGGATCATGTCGTCCAGCGCAAACCGGTGGTTGTGCGCGCCGCCCACAGCCGCGGCGTACTTCTCCAACTCCCGCCATCCCGGCGTGGTTTTCCGCGTATCGAGCAATCTGGCGCGCGAATCCGCCAGCCGCGCAACCGCTTCTCGCGCCGATGTCGCCACGCCCGTCATCCGCCCCAGAAAATTCAACGCCGTGCGCTCGCCGGCAAGGATGGCGGCAGCGGAACCTGTCAACTTGCAGACAGCCTGACGACCGGCAACATCCTGCCCGTCTTCGGCCAGCCGCTCTACGGAAACAGCCGGGTCGATTTCCGCAAACACCGCTTCGACCAGTCCGATCCCCGCCAGGCGACAGGGCTGCTTGACCAACACCCACGCCGTTGTGGACAATGATTCGTCCAGGGCCAGTTGGCTGGTCAGATCGCCGCGCCCGATATCCTCCTCCAATGCCAGCCTTACGAGTTTCCGCACTTGAATACTCCACATTATTCGCAACACCACCGTCCAACCAATTGTATATCTACTTGACTATACACCAATCGTCCGCCCATCTCCATCACGCTTGGCGTTTTCGGTTGTCCCCCACACAAATCTCGTGGTGCACTTTCATAAAATGATCCCGTTCCGAATCATGTAGTACAGAGACGACATGCCCGGAAAAGAGGTTGAACGATGACCGTGTCGCCTGCTCAGATCATCCTGTACGCGGCGGATTCCGCGGATTATCAGATCGCCCTGTCGGCCGCGACGGTTTCCGGAATCTCGTCGGCCAACGTCTGCGGTGACTTTTACGTTACTTGGCAAAAGGTGGCGGGCGCCGCCTGCATCGTCATCGCCGTGGGCGCCCCCGCGAACAACGCACTGTATTACAACCCGTGCGGATGGGCGAATCCTGCGGGAAGCGGCGCCGGGACAACACCCTTTGTCACGGCCGGCGCACCGCAAAGCACCCTTCACGGAGCCGATCACTATCTCAACGGGGCTGGGCAGACAGGGCTTGACACGCTTCAGCTTGCCGTCATGTTGTCGTATTATGCCGTTTTCGGCCGGTATCCTTCAGGTTTTGACTACCAGTTGCCACACGCGCTGCAGCCTGAGAACACATGCCATGCAACCATGACGCCACATCAGGGTTGTCCCTGCTAAAGAAGGGTTGCCCCCAAGAAAGGAAGTGCGCGCATGCCCCTCACTCCCTATCAGGTGATTCTATACGCCGCCGACCCTGCGGATTTTAAGCTGGCGCTCGGCGCGGCGGCCGTAAACGGCGTTCCGACGGAAAATGTCACAGGCACCTTCATGTCGGCATGGAGCTATACGGCGAGCGGCAAATACCTCGTATTGGCGGTCGGGGCGGCGGCGGGAGACGCCCTGTACTACAATCCGTGCGGATGGTCCAACCCGGCTTCGCAACCGGGCGGCGGGACACCGTTTGCATTTGTCGCCCAAGCGATGGATACCCTGCCGCCTGCCAACCATTTCCTGCTCGCATCCGGCGCGACAGGCGCGGACACACTGGCCTCTGCAGTCGCCACCGCCCATTTCGCCGTCACCGGAACGTGGCCCGCGGGGATACCTCAACCCGGCACGACCATCGCACCCGTGGACACATGCCGCGGGTCGGCGCAGATCGCCTGTCCCTGCCGTCTTGCACCTGGAGTTTGGACATGCGGTTCACCATCTTACCGCAGGGGAATCGACATCTCGTCAAACAACCCATCCGAAACCACGAACCCGGCATTCTGGACTGGCGCCAAAAACGAAGGCGTCTCGTTCGCAATCATCAAAGCATCAGAGGGTTCCACCTACACAAACCCCGATCTCCCCGGCCAATACAGTGCGGCAACGCAGGTTCTGGGGGAGAACTCCATCGGTCTGTATCACTTTCTCGACTGGCAGTATCCGGGGGACCAGCAGGCACAGCACTTCTACCGGACGATATCCGCTCTGGCCCCGTCGTTTGCGGTATCCACAGGACTGAGACTGTGGCTTGATGTCGAAGAGCCGAACGGGACATCCTCAACCGGAACTCCGTCTGTCGATACCGTCACGCCATTCATGAGCAAGCTCGCAGAGCTTTGCCGGGTCGGACCGGCACAGTCGGCAGGCGTCTACACCAATCGACACACCTGGGTCAATCTGCTTGGAAATCCGGCAAGTTTCTCCACCCATCCACTGTGGGCGGCCGAGCCGAACGGCGCCAGTTGCTGCCCCGCGCCATTTGGCGGATGGAACGACTGGACCGTATTGCAATACGCAACCGATCTCACCGTCGCAGGCTACGGCGGATTCGACGGCAATCAACTGAAACTCTCCTAACGCGCGCGCGGCGCCACGGGTTTCACCGCTCCGCGCGGAGCGCTTTTGGGGCGGGGGTGCAGCGCGTGCTGCAGCTTCGTCAGGGCCCTTGCCTCAATGCGCGAGACATAGGAACGCGAGATGCCCATTTTATCGGCGATTTGGTGTTGTGTCCACTCGATGCCATCCACGAGTCCGTATCGCAGGCACAACACCCTTCGCTCACGCTGGTCCAGCACATGCAGCAGCGAGCGCAGTCTCTCCCGCTCGATGCGCTCGCCGACGAAACGCTCCAGTTCATCCGGGTCCGAACCGAGCACATCCCGCAACGTGAGATCATTCCCTTCTTTGTCCGTGCCGATCGTTTCGTCCATCGACACATCCCGGTTGTGCTTCTTGCGCGTGCGCAGGTGCATCAGCATCTCGTTCTCGATGCAGCGCGCGGCATATGTGGCGAACTTCGTTCCAGCGTCGGGACGGAAGCTCTTCACCGCCTTGATCAAGCCGATCGTGCCGAGCGAAATCATGTCCTCCTCGTCCACGCCCGAGTCGCGAAATTTTTTTGCAATAAACGCCACAAGACGAAGATTGTGCTCAACAAGCGAATGATACGCCCGCTCGTCCCCCTGCTGCACCCGCGCAAGACAGTCCCGCTCCTCGACTTCGTTCAATGGTTGTGGAAACGCCTGGTTTTTCACATACGACACCAGTGTCACAGATTCCTGAACAGCCAGGGACAGCATCGCCACAATGGCAGCCACCAAAACATTCCCCCTGCTCGTTTCGCCTTGACGTTTGTGAAGCGACGGTCACCCATGACGACTGCAGGAAGCGAATCAACCTATCGTATGTCGCGCCATTCAAGTCAGTTCGCCCACTTTTTTCGATTTTTTCGATGTCGGCAAGCAAAATTCCTCGGTCCACGCTTTTTTCATAAGTTTCCTATTGCGCACAACTGCAAAAGGTGGTAGTCTTTCTCTAGTAAATATGTGGGTTAACCTTAACGCAATATGTATTACTGAGGAAAACCCGAAAAAGCAACAAAAATCGCTTTGTTTCGCGATCTTTCGCGAACAGGGTGAAACCCCCATTTCCCATAAGGAGGCATATCCTAAATGATGAAATCCACAGGGATTGTTCGCAAGGTTGATGAGTTGGGTCGTGTCGTCATTCCGATCGAATTGAGAAGAAC
>JAKACR010000263.1 GCA_021821225.1 Bacillota bacterium
AGCGACATTGCATTGCCTTCCATTCCCGTGCATTATAAAAACCCACAGTTGCCCCCGATTCACCTGACGGGATTTCATGTGGCAGGGATCCCAACCATTCGCCGCATGGATCTCTGGTATGGACTTGAAATTATCGATATCCCGCACGTTCTGCCGCGGCACATTTGGACTCTCACAAGCGGAACCACCTGGAGGATATCAGGTTAAATTGCCTGAACCTCTCCGTCTCCATGGTGCCTCGCGAGATACCCATGGCCTCCGTTATTCTATTCTTCCGGCATGTTAGACAGCGGTGAATCGTATTTGATTAAAGCCTCAAACACTATATGAGCGTGTTCAAAACGTGGGCAGGGTTGACCCACGCAGTGCAATGGGACATGGGATAAACCGAGTGTGCAGTGGATGTGATCCCATGTCCCTTAGCGTACGTTTTCGGGTACGTGAGGGAGCATTCCTGGCGATGACGCGGCAATGCGCCGGGGAGTTCTGCCCACTTTTTGAACAACTTCTATATGCAGGATCATAGCGCCTGCTATGCGGCCTTTATCACATGTTCATATCAGGCGCGAAACGCCAGGCGGAGGGATGTCACTTCGCGGCCCGGCCTCTCCCCTGGCGTGAGACCCGCACAAAAATACAGTGCAGGGCAGAGACGCGCATCTCGACTCTTCCCGCAGGAATGCGGCAATAATATCCATCATTCCATCTCTCTGACTCGCTTGTCCACGACTCTCCTCCATCGTCACGCCGATTCCCCTTTGCAAATTTTGTGGTGTGTGGCGCCGCGTCAGGATTCGCGGACACGGACGCGGCGAAAAGATACCCACAGGATGAGATCATAGGCGATCTTGACAGCGCCGCCAAGCCAGAATGGCAGGATCGCGCCGGCCGTGGAGAGCGTGGCGCCGCCGACGACAGGACCGATCGCGCGGCCGATCTGCTTGCCGATGGACGTCACTCCGGCGGCCGCCTTGCGTTCGCCCGGCAGGACAACCGCGGCGATGTAAGACTGGCGCGTGGGCACGTCCATTTCCACCAACAGCCCCCGGGCGAGCAGGAGGACGGCCGCCGTGGCGGGATTCGGCGCAAACGGCACGAGCATCAGGAACACGCTGGAGGGAATGTGCGTGAAGACGGCGGTATTGAGCAGTCCGACATAGCGTGAAATCCACTCGGCGAGTGGGAATGAAATGGCGGCCAGCAATTCAATGCCAAAAAACAAACCGGCAAGCGCCGTCGGTTTCATACCCAGTTGATGATGCAGCCAGAAAACGAGCAGAGGCGTCGCCACCATGCCGCTGCCCATGCTGTCGGCCACAAACAGGGCGGCGAGCCGGTAGATGATCGCCCTGGACTGTCCCAGTCCGTGCGCGGCCGCCAAGGGACGGGAAGACTCAGCCTCGGCGCGGGTCGCGGCGGCCTCTTTATGTGAAGCGTTCTGATCCGGCAAATCCCGAACGAAAAACGCAAGAAGCAGGGGGATCACGCTGACAGCCGTGTAACACCACAACATGAATTGCTGGGTGTGAAACGGCAACTCCCCGCCCACTCCAAGCCAGACCGGAAGGCCGAGAGCGAGAACTCCCGCGGCGCCCGCGGCCGTTCCAAAGAATCCATACAGAGCGAACACCTTCGTCCGCTTCACCGAGGAAGTGTGCGCAAGGACACCTTCTTCGAGCGCATTCATAAACAGACCGCCGCTCGGAGGTGTGAATCCGCACATGGCTGCGAGCGCAATTTGCCAGGGGGCGCGCGCGGACGCAAACAGGACCCCTGAGACCGTCATGAGTGCGGCGGACAGCAACAAGAGGGGGCGACTGCTGTATCGCGATGCGAGGTGCGTGAAGAGCGACGTGTAAACAATGCCCAGCACGACGGATAAAGCGGCGAACAATCCGATGCCCAGGGCTCCGAATCCAAAGTGTTCGATATAGAGCGCGAACGCGATGAGCCAGTAGCCGTCTGCAAGAGAACGGATGGTTTTCATGGCGAAAATGATGCGCGTTGTGCGCACGGCATGAAAAGAAGCGGTGTCCTGGTTCATGGTGTCTCCGTTCTCCATTTGATCGCGTTTCCCCGGGGGAACAGTGCTAAAGTTCGTGACACAGGCGCAATGATTCCATAGATGGTGTCCGAAGATCTAACCGGCCACTATCTGTACCGTATACAAATCTAAAGTCTGCGCTCGGCCAGCACATCCCCGTGCCCGACCGCCAGATGCGATGGCCGCAGGCGAAACAGTGCCTTTGCGCTCTGCAAGGCCGTGCCCCTGTGCCATGTGGCCCAGGCTGGAAACGGAAACCGCGGCACCACGATACCCGCGACCGCGACCCCGCCGCAGGTCTGCCATGCGTCTCCCGCCAGCAGTGCACCGCCACGCCTGTCGAGAAACACCGTGTGACCCGGTGTGTGCCCCGGACTCGCAATGACCTCCAGCGATCCGGTGTGGTTTCCCGGCTGGAGAAGCCGGGTGGGTGCCGTGCGGCACCGTTTGACGCCGTCTCGTACGCCGTGTATTCTGCTTTGCGCTTCCCCGGGGTCCAGTTTGACGTCCCCCTGCAGGAGCCGGGCGTCCCGCGCACCCGCGGAAATACCTGAGGTAGACGTCCGCCATGCCCGGCGAAACCAAGGGCGTCCCGCGCACCCGCGGAAATACCGGTGTCGACCAGTGTGAGTCCGTCGTCTTCCTGGACAACATAACAATTTATGGGGAATAGGCGCGAAAAAAGCGTTATCTGTACACAGTGGCCAAAGCGCGTGACGCGCATGGTGTTCCCCTCCACAGGAATGATCAAACCATATTTCGCCATACAAACGAAGTCCGCGCCCTCACAGGACAGGGAAAACAATCTTCCGGTCCAGCGCCCGCGACAGCAGCCGCCACGCCTCCTCATCGTCAGAGCCATATGCATGCGGGACAAACCCGCAGCGCAGGTAGATGCTGACCGCAGCCACACTGGTAGTCTGCGTGCTGAGATAGATCTCGCGGTGTTCCTGCGCGATGCGCCGCAACGCCAGTGCGACCGCATACTTGCCGAGGCCCCGGCCCTCATGCCGGGGCGTGACGGCCACCCAGCCCAGTCGCCCCATGGTCCGCCCCGCCAACTGGCCGGACATGGCCGTGGCCGTGCCGACAGCCTCTCCGGCACTGTCCTCGATGAACAGACAGCGGTCATGCAGCCAGGCTGGATCTGGGAAATCTTTCGCGAATCGCTCCCGCGCCGCCGCCTCGGTCGGAAACTCACCAGCTTCGCGCTCGATTCGCGCCCAGGTTTTTCTATCGCCCTCCCGAAACCACCGCACGCGGACGCCGCCCGCCGGAATGACAGGATCCGGCAGATGACCGGTGTCCGGCCGAAACATCGCCACCATCAGCCGCTTCATCGATTCCCATCCCCCGCCGGTCTATATCATACTCTGCCATGACGCCTCTATTTCAGATAGTAGCCCGTTCCTGGACGGGCGGTCAATTCCCTGCAAGACCAATTCCCTGCGATTGACACGCAGGGTGAATCTCGCCTACAATAAAATACATCGTGCTGTGGGACGACCGTTTGTTCAGCGCGGGACGCAAATTTTGGAATTTTTTAGCATATGCCCCCACATGAGCCGGCTGATCCCGGCCCCCATCTTCACGAAGAGGGCGCGAATCGGATGATCGCGCCCTCTCGCCACCTGTTCGATTTTCGGCCGTCGACCCGGACAACCTTGGCACGGACAACCCTACCCTTTTTTCAACAAAACCCGTTGGCGCCGGTACGCCTTTTTGGCCGAAGCCAGCACGTTGCCCGTGATCCAGATCCCGAGCAGCAGAATCGGTACACCGGGAATCAGGTCGGAGAATGTCCGGCCGATCGTCCCCTCGTATACGAGCGATGTCCCATACGTGCCCAAGGTCAGCGCGAACAGCCAGATGGCCCACAAACGCACGCCCTGCCACATGTTCAATCCCTCCACGCCACTCTCATGCTTCCTGCCCCACCATGCAGCCTGCCGCAAACGGTACCCGCTTTACAGGGACCCCGTCGTCTTGGCGGTACTCCGCCCGACCGGTCTCACAGGCTTGTTCCCGGACCGCTGGCTCCGATACCAATCCTTCCAGATCAGTTTGTACAGCGGCAACACCTTCGGCAGCCGATTGAGACCGGGCACCCACGGAAGAATTACGAGCAAAAGGAACAGCACCCCCACCGTGTAGGCGGCCATCTCGTCCCCTGCGGCGCTCGTGCTCCAGGGCGGAACCTGATAGAAGAAGGTGTACGGCGTCAACCACCACGGACCGGGATACGCCTGTTCGTCGTGATTGATCCCCCACTGCTCTCCGGACATGTCAATATCGTCAGAATACTTGTGCAGTT
>JAKACR010000264.1 GCA_021821225.1 Bacillota bacterium
TTCTCACCGCCCGCCAGTTGGACGAACTCCCGCAGTATCTTCATTTCTCCCGTCTTGTCTTCCGCTCCGCCAATAATGACGAGCGCTCCAGGGCCGCTTTTCATCACTCGCCCCCCGCTATGAATAGCCTGCTTATGGCCAAGCCCGAGACAAAAGGCGGCCCATGTTGCCTCAGCCGCCTTTTGGGTCGCCCTTTCCCAAACGTGTTACGGGCGTTCGCGCTGCACCAGCGACGCCTCGGCGATCTCGATCGCGCGTTTCACCATGTTTCCCGCATCGCGTGTCGTGATTCCACCCCAGCCATCGCGTTGCAGCGTTGGAAAGAAGCCGAGTTCCTTGGCGAGTTCATACTTGAACTGCTCGGACATCACTCCGCGTCGTCGCGCCACGTGAACAACCCCTTTCGAGAAATTGCGTCCATCCCGTATATTTCCCCAACAGATGATGTCTATCCCGAACCGCAGGGGTTGCCCGCAAAGGTGCAAAGAGCCGTTATCAAAGAGCCTGTTCAAAAAGGGGGCAGGGTTGACCCACGCAGTGCAATGGGACATGGGATAGAGTGTGTAGTGGATGTTATCCCATGTCCCTGAGCGTACGTTTTGGGTACGTGAGGGAGCATTCCTGGCGATGACGCGGCAATGTGCCGGGGAGTTCTGCCCACTTTTTGAACAACCTCTTAAACACACAAAAGCGCCCGGATCTCTCCGGACGCCCTTTTATCTTGAAAATGTGGGCCAGGTGCTAGCCACCAGTATCCCTTTGCTCCTGCTTGGACACCGCTATCGCTAAACTCGCCGGGCACAGGGCAAGTCGCCGACCCAGCAAACCTTGCCTATGGCGCTAAACTCGCGACAAATCGCTCAGAGGCTGGCAACTCCCACCCGAAACATCTCGTCATCGCGGCAGACAACCAACTCCACCGTCTCCGTCAGGATATCCGCGTAACTATACGACACCCGCTTAAATGAATTTTCGGCCTGATCCAACTTCACAACAAATACCGATGGATATGTCTCTTCCAAGACGCCCGTGCGCTCAACGGTCTTACGGCGACCGCCGTTGGCTCGAAGAACGATCTTCTCGCCGATCAAACTTTCCAGGTTCCGTTTGATGTCGTGCAATGCGTTCTTTGCCGTCACACACTCCACCTCTTTTCACGTCCAAAGTGTACCACAACGCGATGGACGTGTCAAACAGGGGGGGTATATTATAGCAATGTATCTTTCACATTGTCAATGTGGCATTTTTGTCTGTTCTGTAGCACACCGGGGAGTTCTTCCCCCTTTTTGAGCAACCTCTAATAGCGTGAACGCGGAAGACCGATCCTGTACTTCCCCCTCGATTCAAATCCGCCCAGGCCGTCCGTTCCCGTGATGGTCGAACGCACGACCTGGTAGATATCGAGTGTTTTCGCTATGGGTGTGTATGCGATTTTTTCGGCAATAAAGACGGGATCGAGCGCATGAATGAGAATGCGTTGTGGAGAGCTCGCAAAATTGGCTCCGGCATCGAGCAATGCCTCATAGTGGGATTGGCACGCCCCTGCAAAAATAATCAATTCATCCAGGCTGCGCTCGTACTTGCGCGCTTCCCGCACCGCTCGCGAGAAATTGTTGGAATTGCGGTAGCTCGCAAGTTCCAGGACGTCGTCCGCGCGCTTGCGCAGCAGTCCGTCGTGCCCGGTGATGATCAGGATATCCGGCTCGTATTCAGAGAGCAGTTCACGCATGCGCACAGGCATCTGCGACTCGTGTATATTGTACCCGACCGCGCGGATCCCGAGCTGGCGATAGACGGTCAGGCACTTTTCCAGATAGGTGCCGTCTCCGTCAAGATGCAGCACGCGGCCGGGACGTTCAAAAAAATCGTGCGGATGATGATTCTGCTCGGAACGGTAGCCCAGTTTGTCGCGTTCCACCTGGCGCCTCAACTGCACAAGGCGGATCGCGTCCTGCTCGACCTTGGCCTGCGCCAACTGATACGACTTCCAATCCGCATCCGAGACCCGCGTCAGGTCGTCAAACGGCGCATCCGCGATGAGACGCACATCAAGACCTTTGATGAGCACGGTCTTGCTGTCAGGATACACGCCGACGACGACGAAGCAGATGTCCCGGTCGTACGACTTGCGCAAGACAAGGTCTCCGACCTTCCACATACCGACGCCTCCTGTCGACAGGACGATTTGCCCATAGGCACCCCATCCTATGACACAGCAGCCGCGGGCGTTCCTCGCCGCCGGACGATCAGGACTTGGTGAAACGGTCCGCCACTTTGCTGGCGCCAAATGAATCCGGCTTGATCTTCGTTTCATACCCGCTTTGCATCATCCAACCCACGATATCCTTGATGAGCGCTTTGGTCTCGCCGCCTTCGCCGATATCGAGGTGGATTTCGATCGGCACTTTCAGTTCGGCGTCGCGCAGCGCCTCCTCCAGAGCCTGTACAACCTCCAGCGCCATGGCGGCCTCGCTGAAGATCCGCTGCCGGAATGCCAGCGGTTTTCGGTAAGGCCTCTTGAGAAAATAAAAGCGGGCTCCCTTGCCGACGCGATGGACGATGATGGCCGTCACGAACAGCGTGGCATAACGCGCGGACTGAGGCTGCGAATCCGCTCCCACAATCAACTTGTAAGCGGCATCCGGCATCTCCTCGCGGAACCTGCAGATATCCTCCGCCACCTGCTCCATGGACATCGGACCCTTGGTCGGGCTGACAAGCATCATGTTGTGTCACCATCCCGCGAATCGTGTCGCTCTTTTCTCTCTGCCAGGCGTGTGGCAGAGAAAACAGCGCAGGGCGCAGACTGTTAGAGGTTGTTCAAAAAGAGGGCAGAACTCCCCGGCGCATTGCCGCGTCATCGCCAGAAACGCTCCCTCACGTACCCAAAAACGTACGCTCGGTCCGCATTTCTGGCTGCTTCCAAGGGGACATGGGACAACATCCGCTACACACTCTTGGTTTATCCCATGTCCCCTTGCACTGCGTGGGTCAACCCTGTCCCCTTTTTGAACACGCTCTGTTACAGCCGCTTTGAAAGTTCTGCAAATTCTTCCGCCGACAACGTCTCTCCCCGACGCTCGCCATCCACGCCGGCGCGCCCAAGCCACCGCTGCACCCCGTCTTTCCCCAGCGCCGGAAACCCCGCCGCCAAAGCGTTTGCAAGCGTCTTGCGACGCTGTCCAAAAGCCGCCCGCACCACGCGAAAGAACAGGCTGCCGTCGTCAACCGCGTAGTCGGGCCGCCTTGTTTGCATCAGCACCACCGCCGAATCCACTTCCGGCCGGGGCATGAAGCAGTCCGCACCAACTGTACGAATGATCTCCACCTTGCTGTAGTATTGCACAGTGAGCGTCAGGACGCCATAGTCCTTCCCCCCCGGCACGGCCGCCATGCGATCGGCGACCTCCTTTTGCACCATCACCACCAGGCGGTCAAACGCCTGCGGCGATTCGAGCAGAGACATGATCAGGGGGGTCGTGATATAGTATGGCAGGTTTGCCGCGACGCGCACCGTTCCCGACCGCTCCTCCGGAGTCAGGATCGCTGTCCAGTCAACCGCCAGAGCGTCCGCTTGAACCAGGCGGACAGCGGGATAGTCCGCAAGCGACCGTTGCAGCAGCGGCAACAGGCGGCGGTCTTTCTCAACCGCGACCACTCTGGAAAAACCTTCTTCCGCCAGGACTTGTGTGAGCGTGCCGATTCCCGGCCCCACTTCGACCACCGCACTGCAGGAATGGATGTCATCCCCAACCGCAGCCTGAACGATCGCAGCGAGCACGGCTTCATCGACAAGAAAGTTCTGCCCGTACGACTTTTTTGCCCGCACGCCGTGCTCGGCAAGCAACGCCCGGATGACGGACGGCTCGTACAGTCGCCGCCTCACTCTCCGACACCCGCCGCATGAAGTCCGGACGCGAATTCTTCGCGCGTGACGCGAAACGCGTTCAGTCGGCGAAGAAATTCGCCCGCGTTCGCATACCCGATGCCGAGCCGCGCCCCTAATTCCGCCCGTCGCAAGGCAGCCCCGCGCTCTCCGGTCAAACGGTGCCGCAGCATGTCCACGTACGTGAACTCCTCCCGCGGCCGCTCGGCCATCGTCCGCACCCGCGCAAGCGCTGACGCGATATCGGCGGGCGCGGCGTGCTCGACGCCCACGTCCCCGTCACCCTGCGCCGCCGTCCGCGCGAGAAATGCGTGCTTGCAATCCGGAAACCGCTTTGCGAGCGTACGCCTGATCTGTTCTCCCGCATGGTCGGGATCCGTCAGGATGATGATGCCGCGCGTTTTTTGCGCGCGTTCCAGCAAGGTGAACGTCGCACGCGATATGCGCGCCCCGCCCGTGACGACGACATC
>JAKACR010000018.1 GCA_021821225.1 Bacillota bacterium
CAGTGCGGTGCGTGCAATCTCGCGCCGGATCGGATCGAATCCCGACAAAATAACAGCTTCCGGCGTGTCGTCGATGATCAGATCCACACCGGTCAACGTTTCGAGGGTGCGAATGTTTCGTCCTTCGCGGCCAATGATTCGACCCTTCATCTCGTCGCTCGGCAAAGTGACAACAGACACGGTGGTCTCCGCCACGTGATCCGCCGCACACCGTTGAATCGCCGTGGCGATAATTTCCTTCGCCCGGCGTTCCGCTTCCTCTTTGGCCTGCTGCTCGATCTCTTTCATCAGCAATGCCGCGTCGTGCCGACACTCGTTGCGAACCTGATCCAGGACATACTCCTTTGCATCCTCGCGCGTCATGGACGCAACGCGTTCCAGTTCGTGAACACGCTGTTGCACCAAGTCTTCCGCTTCTACACGAAGGCGTTCGACCGCCTGTTCGCCGGCCGACAGCTCCGCGGCCCGCCTCTCCAGGGCTTCACTCCTGCGGTCAAGCGCTTCTTCCTTTTGCAAAAGACGCCGCTCAAGCCTCTGAATCTCCAGCCGTCGTTCCCGCAGATCCCGCTCGGCGTCATTCCGTATGCGATGCGCCTCTTCCTTGGCTTCCAGTCCGGCCTCTTTGACCCGGCTCTCCGCCTCGCGGCGCGCCGTTTCCACGATCTGTTCAGCCTGCGCGCGCGCAACAGCAAGAGACATCTCCACAGCTTTGCCGCGCATCGTCATCCAAAGCAGTACGGATCCGACGATGACGGCGATCGTCAGCAGGACAACCAGCATAATCTCTATGGGGTATACCATCGTGTACCCAGCCTCCCAGCTCCATACAAATGGGCGAGGACGCCGCCTTGCTTGTCGAGATCAACCGGATGTGCCACAGATACTGTCATCCACAGACACCATCAAGTCAATCAGTAGGTATACGCACCTTCAAGTATACGATCCATGCCAATGACTGTCAACTTCCTCAAGCCATGAACGGAGGCAAACTGTGAACGTCCTGAAACGGACGGTCCGCACTACTCCTCATCCGCACCCAATTCGGCAAGAACCTGGAGGATGACTTCGCCGGAAAAGCCCTTGCGGCCCAGGTGTGCGCCCACCGCGCGCAGCGCCCTGGCCGTGTCTTCGCGCGACACCTCCCCGCGCGAAGCCTCCTCTCCGTCGCCGACGGCGGACGGGCGTCGCGCCAGCCGTTGTTGTTGCGCCCTCCACTTGGCCGACGCCAGCCGCCTGGCGGCATCCAGTTCGTCGATCGGTTGCGCCGCGACGGCCTCGCGGACGATGTCCCCGGCGATCCCGCGCCGGCGCAGACGCAGGACGATCATGGCCCTGCTCTGCGCCATCCGTCCGCCGTTCGCCAATTCCGCGACGCGTTCGGCCAGGCGTCTGTCATTCAACAGACCCTCCTGTTCAAGGGCGTCCGCCACTTCCCGCGCGATGTCGGCCGGCGCCTGCCTGCGCACGGACAGGTACCTGATCACTTCCTGCCTGCTGTGGGCCGCCCGCGCAAGATAGGCGACGGCCGCGTCGCGCGCCTCGCGTCTCACGTCCCGGGGCCGCCCGACCGCCGCATGGTCCGCGCCGTCCTCCGCGGCCGCCCGCACGCGGTTCGCGGGTTGTCCGGGCGCGCGTCTCGCGTCCGGACTGTCGCCCGACCGCCTAGACATCGAACTCAAACTCGTCTTCCTCTTCCGTCTCCGGCGCCGCCGCGGCGGCCTGCACGGCGGCGGAGACCGTCGGTCCCGACAGCGCGAGCTGCCGGATACTGGCGTCGATCGCGTCCGCGACAAGCGGGTGCTCCTTCAGGTACAGCTTTGCGTTCTCCTTGCCCTGTCCAAGCCGCTCGTCTCCGTAGGAATACCAGGCGCCGCTCTTCTGGATCAGTTCCAGGTCCGTGCCGATGTCGACAAGGCTCCCCACCCGCGAGATGCCCTCGCCAAACATGATGTCCACCTCGGCCAGTCTGAACGGCGGCGCCACCTTGTTCTTGACGACCTTGATCTTGGTCCTGTTCCCGACCACGTCGTTGCCCTGCTTGATCGACTCCCCGCGGCGCACGTCCAGTCTCACGCTGGCGTAGAACTTGAGCGCCCTGCCGCCGGTTGTCGTCTCCGGACTGCCGAACATGACGCCGACCTTTTCGCGGATCTGGTTAATAAAGATCGCGATCGTGCCAGACTTGCTGATCGCGCCGCTCAGCTTGCGCAGGGCTTGCGACATCAGCCTGGCGTGCAGGCCGACGTGCGAATCGCCCATGTCGCCCTCGATCTCGGCCTTCGGCACGAGCGCGGCC
Organism: Bacillota bacterium; assembly: GCA_021821225.1. The sequence goes on from JAKACR010000018.1 coordinate 2,297, forward strand.
ACGGAATCAATGACGACGATGTCCACCGCCCCGCTGCGCACAAGCGCTTCCGCGATCTCCAGCGCCTGTTCGCCCGTGTCCGGCTGCGATATCAACAGTTCCTCGATGCGCACCCCAAGTTTCTCCGCATACAGCGGATCAAGCGCGTGCTCGGCGTCGATAAACGCCGCCTGCCCGCCGCGGCGCTGCACCTCCGCGATCGCGTGGAGCGCAACCGTTGTCTTGCCGGACGATTCAGGACCGTAGATCTCGACGATCCGTCCCTTTGGATACCCGCCCACGCCTAGCGCCATGTCCAGGGCCAGGGAACCGGACGGCATCGCCTCCACCACGAAGGTCGTCCCGCCTTCGCCCAGCATCATGATGGAGCCCTTGCCAAACTGCTTTTCTATCTTCTTGAGGGCCTGGTCAAGCGCAGTCTTACGATCGGCCACCAACATACACCTCTCCCCGGATTCCGTTGCCTGCTCATCATCTACATTGTACAGGCAAGCAGGCAAAAACACAAACGTCTGTTCGCATCAGAAAACTCGGGATCGGAGAATCCGCCGCAGCCGCCGCGGAAAAAAATCTGCGCGCAGGGTCGCTTCACACAAGAAGCGACCCTGCGCGCAGTGGTGCGGGTGGGCCGCACATAACGGTCTCAGCGGCGGAAGCCGCCGCCGCTGCTCGAACGCGGTTTGGCCGGCTCGAGGTTCACGCGCGCCCCGTTGACGCGCGACTGGCGCAGCGCTTCAAAGACAAACGACGCCGATTCCTCCATGACTTCAACAAACGAGAAGCGGTCAAAAATGTCGATCTTTCCGATCGCGTTGCTTGGAATCCCGGCTTCTTCCGAGATCGTCCGCACCAAATCTCCGGGCGACATGCGCGAGGCGCGGCCCAGGTTGATGAAGAACCGCACCATCCCGGGCGCCCCGCCCGTATCGCCGAAATCGTAGTGCTCCGCCGCCTCGGGTTCCAGTTCGCCGGAGGAGGCGAGTTTCAGGGCGGCGGCGGCCAAGTCGATCGGATCAAGCTCGTCCGCCAGGTTGCCCAGGATCGCCCTGTAGTGACTCAGACCGCCCTCCTGAACGGCCGCCTGCAGACGATCGCGCCAGATTTCAGCCTGCCGTTCCGCGACGTCCGCCACCGAAGGCACTTCCCGCGAGTTGACGACGGCGCGCGTCTCGCGCTGGATGGTCTTGAGCATGCGAAACTCCCTTGGCGTCACGAGCGTGATCGCCAGGCCGCGACGGCCGGCCCTGCCTGTCCGGCCGATCCGGTGCACATAGCCCTCTGTATCCTGCGGCATGTCGTAGTTGATGACGTGCGTGACGTTGCCCACGTCTATCCCGCGCGCCGCGACGTCCGTCGCGACCAGCAGTTCGATCTCGCCGCCGCGGAAACGCTTCATGACCCGGTCGCGCTGCGCCTGGCTGAGGTCCCCGTGGAGCCCGTCCGCCAGGTAGCCGCGCGAGATGAGCGCCTCGGTCAACTCGTCGACGCCCCGCTTGGTGCGACAGAACAGGATGCCGAGATTGACGTCCTCACTGTCAATGATGCGGCAGACACTCTCGAGCTTGTTGCGCTCCAGAACCTTGTAGTACACCTGGTCGATCAGCGGCACGGTCAATTCATTGGTCGCCATCTGGACGTGCTCCGGATCGCGCATGTAGCGGTTCGCCAGACGCCGCACTTCCGCGGGGATGGTCGCGGAAAACAGCAGTGTCTGCCGCTCGGCCGGGGTCGCCTGCAGGATCGTCTCAATGTCCTCGATGAACCCCATGTCGAGCATCTCGTCCGCTTCGTCCAGCACCACCGTCTGGACCTTGTCGAGTTTCAGCGTGCCGCGGCGCAGGTGGTCGAGCACGCGGCCGGGGGTCCCGATCACGATCTGCACGCCCTGCTCGAGCGCGCGGATCTGGTGCCCGATCGATTGCCCGCCGTAGATGGGCAACGTTCGCGCGCGCTTGAATTTCGCAATCTTGCGCAACTCGCCCGCGACCTGGATCGCAAGCTCCCGCGTCGGCAGAAGAATGATCGACTGCACATGGCGGCCGGGCGAAGCGTTCTCGACCAGCGGAATTCCGAACGCCGCAGTCTTGCCTGTACCCGTCTGCGCCTGCCCGATCACGTCCTTTTGCGCCATGATCAGCGGTATGCACGTCGCCTGGATCGGCGACGGCTCTTCATAACCCATCTCGTCAATTGCTTCCTGCAGTTTCTTGCTCAAATTGAATTGTAAGAACGAAGTCATTCCATCTAGCTCCTTCAGTATCTGGTTCTTCTGCCGCGCGCGTCTTCTTACGAACCCGAACGGACAGCAACGAGCAGTTGATGCAGCGCCGTCTTGGCGGCGCGCACACGAATCTGCGTCCGATCCCCCGAAAACACCCATTTCTGCACGCGATTGCCTCCCGGGCCGGCGATCGCGGTGTACACCAGGCCGACAGGCTTTTCCGGCGTCCCTCCGTCCGGACCCGCGACGCCGGTCACGCCGACGCCCCAATCCGCGCCGAGGACAGCGCGCGCGCCTTCGGCCAACAGCCGCGCCGTCGCCCCGCTCACCGCCCCGTGCTCCTCCAGGACGGCGGGCGGGACAGACAGCGCCCCCATCTTCACGCTGTTGTCGTATGCCACCACAGAACCGCGAAAGCTGCGCGAACTGCCGGGTACGTCAACGATCATAGACGACAGCATGCCGCCGGTGCAACTCTCGGCGCATGCGACAGTCTGGCCGCCGGCCGACAGCGCCGCGAGCAGCGCGACCGGCAGCGTCTCGTCATCGCGGCCGTACACGTACTGGCCGACACGCGCCATGACGGCGTCCTCCACCGGTGCGATCAGCCGCCGGGCCTCACCGTCATCCGAGGCGGCGGCTGTAATCCGCACCACCATCTCGCCTTCCCCCGCAAGCGGCGCAATGGTCGGGTTCGCCTGGCTGTCAAGCAGATCCTTCAGACGTCCCACCGCATCCGATTCGCCGATGCCAAACAGGCGCAACACCCGACTGGAAATGGCCCCGGCGCCCCGCAGACCAACGAGGATCGGCCGCACGCTCTCCGAGAACATCGGCCGCATCTCCAGCGGCGGTCCAGGCAGCAGGAATACGTGCCGCCCGCCCAGAGTCAGGTGTTGTCCCGGGGCGGTCCCGCGCGGATTTGGCAGGAACACCGCGTCGCCCACGCGCATCGCCTGCCGTTTGTTGTTCTCGGCGGGAGTGCGGCCGACGCGGGCGAAAAACGGCGCCACATGGCGCGCAAACGCCTCCGGCGAGTAGCTCAGGGAGACTCCCGCCGCCTGTGCGACCGCCTCGCGCGTCACGTCGTCGTCGGTCGGACCGAGTCCGCCCGTGACGATGACGACGTCGGCGCGCTCCAGCCCTCGCGCGACCGCGTCGACCGCGCGTTCCACATTGTCCCCGACGGCGCCGTGCCTGTACACGGCGATCCCGATCGCGGCGAGTTCGCGCGACAGGTGTCGGGCGTGCGAGTTGTCGATCTGTCCCAGAAGGATCTCAGTGCCGACCGCGATCAATTCCGCGTTCATGCGCCAACTCCCGCGACATCCTCAATGGGCAGCATCAATGACCCTCCAGTTCTTGACGAAGTAGTCCACCCCGCTGACCACCGTCATCACGACCGCCGCATACAATAATATCGTTGCCACCGGCACGCCCAGATAGACGAACGGGTAATTCCCGAGCATGACGGCCGTCACGGCCACGACCTGAAGCCTGGTCTTCCACTTTCCGAGCGTCCCTGCGGCGATGACAATGCCGGTGTCCGCCGCGACGAGGCGCAGGCCAGTCACGGCAAACTCGCGGCTGATCACAACGATCGCCACCCACGCGGGGACCTCGCCGAGCTGAATGAGCGCAATCAGAACCGAGCCGATGAGCAGCTTATCCGCCAGCGGGTCGAGAAACTTGCCAAAGTCCGTGATCATGTTGCGCGTGCGGGCGATATAGCCGTCCAGTCCGTCCGACGCCGCCGCAAGGACGAAGACGCACGTCGAAAGGAGTTGCCCGCCGGTGAGCGCCCGCCCCGGCGCCGGCAGCGTGAAGAGAGGAAAAGGCATCAAGAGGAGCACCAGGACAATCGGCATGAGGATGATTCTGGCCACAGTTATGCGATTCGCCAGATTCACCTCACACGACCTCCCCGGCCAGATCGAACTCGAACGAGTGGGAAATCCGCACGGGAACGATGGACCCGATCTCCAGGGCGGTCCCGGAGACAAACACCGATCCGTCGATTTCACGCGCGTCAAACGGCGACCTGCCCACGTATCCTCCATCCTGTCCGACGCTCTCGACAAGGACCGGCAGCACCGTGCCGACGTGACGCTGCATCCGCCGGGCCGCGACCTCGCGCGCCGTCTCCATCAACTCGCTGGCGCGCCGCTCCTTGACCGCGTCATCCACCTGGCCTGCGAAATCGGCCGACGGCGCCGAATCCTCCCGCGAGTACGTGAACACCCCCACGCGGTCAAAGCCGATCTCCCGGATGAACTCCTTCAGGCGCCCGAAGTCTTCTTCGGTTTCCCCGGGAAAACCGACAATGAACGACGAGCGCAGCGCGACATCCGGAATGTTTGCGCGAATGCGGCCGATCAATTCGCGGATGCGGCTCTGCGACCCAGGCCGGCGCATGGCGCGCAATATGCTGTCCTCCGAGTGTTGCAGCGGCATGTCCACGTACTTCACAACCTTTGGCAGGTCGCGGAACGCCGCTATCAACTCATCGGTGAAGAAGCCGGGATACGCGTAGTGCAGGCGGATCCACTCCAGACCGTCGATCCCGCTCAGTTCCCGCAACAGATCCGGCAACCGCCGGCGGCCGTAGACATCCAGTCCGAACTGCGTGGAGTCCTGGGCGATAAGGTTGACTTCCTTGACGCCTTCAGACACGAGCCGGCGCGCCTCGGTCACGACACTCTCAATCGTGCGGGAACGGAACTTTCCGCGCATGAGCGGAATGACGCAAAACGTACAGGCGTGATCGCACCCCTCGGCGATCTTCACGTAGGCCGACGCCCCCCGGCGGCTCTGCAGCCGCGGCGTGAACTCGTCATAGATGTACACGGGGTTCCCGACAAACCACGCCCGTTCGCCGCGCTGCGCGAGTTCGGCCGCTTCCGCGACGCGGTGAAAATCCCCCGTCCCGATCAGGCCGTCTATATCCGGAATCTCGCTCGCCAGTTCCTCGGCAAATCGCTGCACCATACAGCCCGCAACCAGCAGGGTCTGCTTGCCTTGCGCCTTGACATCCGCCATGCGCAGGACCGCGTTCACGGATTCCTGCTTGGCCGCGTCGATAAAGCCACACGTGTTAACGATGATCACATCGGCGTCTTCTGGACGTTCCGCCAATACGTACCCTTTTTTCTCCATCAGTCCAACCATGACCTCGGAATCAACGGTGTTCTTTTCGCATCCCAAAGTCACCATGGCCACGCGGCGGGGTTGCATCATGATCACTCTCCGCTTTTTGTCGCAAAAAAACGCAGCGGAACAGTGCCGCTACACATATGCGCCCATCTCACCAGTTCAATTATACCCGAGGGCTGATAGGGTGTCAAAGAATGGCCGCACATGCGCTGTCACCGATAGTTGATAAACTGCAGCGGGGCGTCAAAATCGACCTTTTTCAATTCCTGGATCACGAGTTGCAGGTCGTCCCTGTTCTTGCCCGTGACCCGTACCTGGTCCCCCTGGATCGACGCCTGCACCTTGATCTTTGTGTCTTTGATCGTCTTTACGATCCGTTTGGCCAGTTCCTGATCCAGGCCCTGCTTGACTTTGATCGTCTGCCTCACCGCGCCGTGCGCGGCGGGCTCGATCCGGGCGTAGTCAAGCGCCGACAGATCCGCCCCGCGCCGGACCAGTTTGCCCTGCAGGACGTCGATCACGCTCGCCAGTCTGTATTCATCGTCGCCGACGACCGTGATCACGCCGTCCGCCAGTTCGATGGAACTCTTGGTGCCCTTGAAGTCAAAACGCGTCAAGAGTTCCTTTTGGGCCTGGCCGACGGCATTTTGCACCTCCTGCATGTCCGTCTCTGACACGATGTCAAAAGAAGCGTCCTTCGCCACCCGCCGTTCCTCCCCGCGCAGCCTGTTTGCCGTCATCGGTCCCCGGGGAGCCGTGTGCGCCTCTCCCGGAGGACCATCAGGACTTGTGCAAAAATGTGTACCCGTACACCCAGGTCGAGGTCGACGGGACCGGCAGCCCGTCCACGGTCATCTTGATCACCGGAGCCGCGCCGAGCGCCACCTGCATGCTGCGCGCCGCGGTAAACGTGACCGTCTGGCCCTGCGGAACCGTTTGGACGTAGACGGGGTGGTTGTCCGCCGTCACCTGAACCCAGCACCGGCCCGTCACGGTGGTCAATGTGAGTTTTACCGGTCCCTTCCCCGTCACCCGATAGGTCGCCCCTGTGGCGTCCGCGTTCATTCGCGTCAGCGACACCGCGGCTGTGGCGGCGGGATGATGCACCGTAGCCGCCGGGGCCGTGCGCGGTCCGCCGGGCGCCGGGTGCGCCACCGGAAGCGCGCTCGGCCCCGGGGTGCTCGGTCCGCTCAACTCATAGTGAATCGAGAGCGCCGTGAACACCACCACAGCCAGCGTGAACAGTCCGAACCGCCCGCTTCTGGTGCGCATCGGCAGGGCGATGGCGGCGGCCGCCGCAGCCATCGCGCCGGCCCGCCTCCTGCGTCGCGCCGCACGCCCCGATTCGCGCGCGCCAGCCTCCGCCGCCCGCGACTGGGGCGCGAGCGGCCGGCCCTCGTCGCGTTGGAACCCGAGGTACAGGTTCGTCACCTCGTCGCCGTCCAAGCCGAGATACTCCGAATAACTGCGCACAAACCCCCGGGCGTACACCTTGCCCGGCAGGATGCGCAGATCGCCCTGTTCAATCGCGGAGAGATAGCGTCCCCGCACTTTTGTCGCCTCAACCGCCTCATCCATCGTGAGTCCGAGAGATTCCCGCGTCCTGCGCAAAAACTCACCCAGTTCGCGTAGACGAACCAGTTCGGACTCGCCGGCACCGCGAGATCCGGAACCGCCAGCTTGCAATTCGCCACCCCCGTCACATCTGCTGCAAGAGCGCCTCGTAGGTGATTTCTTCTTCCGAAGTATTGCGTAGTTCAATCACGCGGTCGAAAGTAGCCCAGGTGTATTCCGTCTTGTGCACGAACATGTCGGGATGTTCAATCACTTTTGGCGCATTCAACCGCAAAACCCTTCGCAACAGGCGCATGTGCTCTTCGTTTCCTCTCAGTGTCGACACGATGCCGTCAATGATATACACGTGGTCATCGCAGTTGAGTTCGTCTTCCCCGAGCTCTGTCCGCAGTGTCTGTTTGAGCAGGGTGGAGGAGATGAACGTCCACCGCTTGCCGGCGTAGACGCTCGCGGCGACGATCGATTCCGTCTTGCCCACCCTGGGCATTCCCCTGACGCCCATGACCTGTCCGCCGGACCTCTTCAGGTGCTCGCCCATGAAGTCAACCAGAATGCCAAGGTGATCACGCGTGAACTTGTAGGTTTTGGTCTCGCCCACTTCGCGTTCGATCAGGCGTCCGTGCCGCAGCGCGAGCCGATCCAGCAGGGTCGGAGGGCGCAGCGCCGTCACGGTGATGTCGGGCACACCCCGCAGCAGTTGCTGCAGTGATTCGATGTGCGCCGGCTCCCCGGTCTGAAGAAGAAAACCGCGCTTTTTTTCCTCGACGCCGCTTAGCGTCACAATGTTGATCTCCAGCATGCCCAGGACCGATGCGATGTCGCCGAGCAGGCCGAACCGGTCGCGGTGAATATGGTACTCGAAATACCACTGGTCCGTGTCCACCCGGGCATCCTCGCTCTCCTGACATTATCGTTGATTTTAACATGAACGGCGCGCTTGCGCACGCCCACCCAGATCACGGCGCCTGGTACTGCGCGTACGCCTGGTTGACAAATGGGCCGGAGAAGCGGTTGACATGCGCCAGGTCCGCGGCAAGCATCGGACCCTCGTCGGACGCGAGCGCCTGCGAGGCAAGGCCGGCCGCCGCCGCCCGCCCGAGTCCCGCCGCAAGAATGTAGCGGCCGTCGGATGCAATATAGATGTTGGCAAAGTCTATCATCGCGTACGGATGCAGATCGCGAAACGCCGCCGTCAGATACTGCGCGGCGACGCTCGCCGCCACGGCGTACGTCGGCCGGTAGCCGCGCAGGTTCGCCGTCGCAAAGAGCGCGAGCCCCCCGTCCTTCATTCGTTGGATGTACAGTTCATCGACCTGCGGAGCGGCGCTTGCCAGCGCCCCGACGATAACCCGCTCTGTGGCGGCCGGGACGGCGCGTCCGGAGAACGCCGCCCGGTCGGCCGCCCCGCTCGCGCCGCCGCTTTTCGAACCGGCGCCGCCAGGCGTCGCCGCGGTCGTCCGGACTCCCACGCGGGACAGCACCTGCGCGTCCACAAGGGCGGCCAGGCCAAGGGCGGCCAGGGCGACGGCCCACACGGACGACGCGCGCACCGCGCCCGCCCGTACAAAGCCTGTCCGACGCCCGACAAGCCGGCCCCGGCGCGTCCTGAATTGCTTGTGCATCGCGCATCCCCCTGTCACACGGCTGTGAGAGCGGTCGGCCGTCTCACATCCATGTCTATTCAGGGACGTTGCACAACATGTCCAGTCGGCCGGCAGAGAGGTCCATAAACGGGCAGTCCGCGCTGCGCCTCCCCAGCTCACGGACCGTTCCGTCAGCCCGAGCCTTCCGACTGCCGATTCAACCATTCTTCCCGCGACAGCAGCACTTCCCTCGGCTTGCTGTTGTCAAACGGCCCGATGATGCCCATCTGCTCGAGCGAATCGACCAGGCGCGCCGCCCGCGAATAGCCCACGCGCAGCCTGCGCTGGATGAACGAGGTGGACGCCTGTCCCGTCTCCACGACAAGCTTCACGGCCTCGTCAAACAGGGCGTCAAGGTCGTCGACGGCTGCGGCGCGCTCATCGGTCAACTGCGACAGGTCGTCCACATACGCCGTGTCCTGCTGCCCCTTGACGAACTCGACCAGCCGCTCCACCTCGGCCTCCGACAGGAAAGCCCCCTGTACGCGCAGCGGCTTTGGCGCGCCGACCGGAAGATACAGCATGTCGCCGCGGCCAAGCAGTTTATCCGCTCCCGATCCGTCGAGAATGGTGCGCGAATCCACGCCTGACGACACCGCAAACGCGATGCGCGACGGTATGTTCGATTTGATCAGGCCCGTGATCACGTCCACAGACGGCCGCTGCGTCGCCACGACCAGATGAATGCCGGACGCGCGCGCCATCTGCGCCAACCGGCAGATGGCGTCCTCGACGTCCCCCGGCGCAACCATCATCAGATCCGCGAGTTCGTCGATGATGACGACGATGAGCGGCAACACCGGTTTTCCGTTCTTCCCGGCAAAGGCGTTGTAGTGCTCAAGATCGCGCACCTTCGCCCCGTGAAACAGTTCATACCGGTGTTCCATTTCGGCGATCACCTTGCGCAACACCGCAGCGGCCCGGCGCGCCTCCGTGACAACCGGCGAGAACATGTGCGGTATCCCGCTGTAGACGCCGAGTTCGACCATTTTCGGATCGATCATGATGAACTTGACCTCATCCGGTTTCGCGCGAAACAGAATGCTGGCGATGATGCTGTTGATACACACGCTCTTGCCTGAGCCTGTCGCCCCGGCGACCAGGATGTGCGGCATCTTCGCGAGATCCCCCACGATCGTGTTGCCGGCAATGTCTTTCCCGAGCACCACCGTCAGCAGGCTCCTGGACTGCTGAAACGCCGCCGCTTCGGTCACCTCCCGGAACGTCACGAGCGAGATCTCGCGATTGGGCACCTCAATGCCGATCGCCGACTTGCCGGGGATCGGCGCCTCCATCCGGATGTCGCGGGCGGCGAGGGCAAGAGCGAGGTCGTTGGACAGGCTCACCACGCGCGCCACCTTGACGCCCATGGCAGGCTGAATCTCGTAGCGCGTGACCGCCGGACCGCGGCTGAAACCGAGCACCTTGACCTGCACCCCGAAGCTCTCCATCGTCTCCTGGAGCTTGCGCGCGTTCGCCTGCAGTTCCCGGTCGGCGGCCGTACCGTCGGTCCGGCGCGCCGCGCCCCGATCCAGGATGCGCGCGTCCGGCAGGCGGTACGGCTTCGCGCCCGCGCCGCCCGGCTCACCGTCCGTCGCCCCCTGCGGACCGCCGGACGGCAGACTTCTCGGCGGATCGTGGATCACGGCCGCCCGCGGAGACGGCGGGAGCTTCATCCGCAGGCGTCCGGTCCCTTCATCCAACTCAAACGCCGCCCCCGACGCCCCCGACGTCTCGGGCCCGGCGACGCCCCGGGCGCCCATTTCTCCGGCGCCGTACTCCGGCGTGTCTGGGTTTGCGGCGTCCTGCGCCGAAAAGAAGTCTTCGTACGCGGGCTCGGGAGCAAAAGCAGCCCCAAAGTCGGGGAACGGAAAGGAATTGTCCTGCGCCCCAACGTCCGCGGGCGCACCGTCCAACCCCACATCATCCGCTCCGTTCGCCGCGTCCGCCTCCCGCTGCGCCCGCCGTGCCGCCTTGCCGCGCCGCGAAAACAGTCCTCCCGCCCGTTTCTTCGGCCTGGCGCCCGCCGCCTGCGGCCCGAGGTCGCCAGACGGTTCACCGACCGGCGCCGCTTGCTCCGCCGGAACCCCGTCCTCCGCAGTCTCCGTTCCCGAAGCAAACCGTGCGCCTCCGGCCGCCTTGCGCCGCGCGGACCTGTCCGCCGACGATCCGAGAGCGCGCGCCAGCACGCGCATCGAGCGCGCCCATCCGCGGTCAAACCGCTGCTCAAAGTAGTGCGACGCCCGTTCGATCGTCGCGACCAGCGACTTGCGCGTGATCAGAATCGCCGCCACAAGCAACGCGGCCACGAGAACCAGCAGTGTGCCCGTGACCGCAAACAGGTACTTCAGTCCCGTGAACAGCGTGTAGCCAACCATCCCGCCGCCGGCGTTCTCCGGTGACAGCACGCCGGACCGGGACACCAGGACCACGTGCAGCGACTGCGTCAACGAGTTGATGCCGATCTGCGTCAGGTGCAGCAGGTCGGCGTGTGCGCCGCCCCCGTACGCCCGGACGGCCTGGGCGTAGAGATCCAGTTCGCTCCACGCCAGGACGATCATCCCAAGGATCAAAATGCCCACCTGGAACGAGGTGAAGCGGAAACGGTGGCGGCGGATCATGACGATCAGCGCCACCCAGAGCAGGTACAACGGTATCAGAAAATGCCAGTTGCCCGCGAGCATGATGCACAGATCGTCGAGCGACTGTCCGACGGCGCCCAGATCCCCCAGCGTCACCAAGCCAAGAACCAGCAGAAACAGACCGAATATCTCGTATTTCAAGACGCGCTTCGCATGATCCAGCTTTGCCATTCACAACAGCCCCCAGCCGCGCACGAAAGTATCCCGCACTCCGCGCAACCTTTCAATAATTCGCGGAAAACGGCGCATTTCCTGCCTGCGCGATGGAAGTCGGAGCGGGGACGGCGCACTTGCGCGGGCACGGGCCGCACGCACCGGTCTCAGGCCCAGTCCCAGTCGATCACCTGGCCGGGAGCGAGACGCGGATCGAGGTAGTCCGACGGGAGCGGCGACAACAGCCGGTGAATCCGGATTGAACCCGGCGAGACGGCCTCCCCGAGCAATTCCACGCCGCGGATCCGCATCACCTGCAACTGCGGGGCGAGAGAAGGGTCGTCGTATCCGGCGAACACCTCGTCGAGCGGCACAATGGACCAGAAGATCATCGCACGGCACCGCCCATGCCGCCGGGAGCGCCCACGCCGACCCGGCCGCCCGGTCCGCCCGGAAAGCTGGCGCCAGGACCGGGAGCGCCGCCCCAACCACCCGCGCGCCTCTCCTCGACAAGGGCGCGCAGCGCCGCCATGGCCTGTCCCAAGCCGCCGATTTCATCAATCAGTCCGTAGTCCACCGCGTCGCGCCCGACGACCGTCGTGCCGATGTCGCGCGCCAGTTCGCCAGTTCGCAGCATCAGTTCGCGAAGCGCCTCTTCCGATATCCGGGAATGGGTCGTGACGAACCTCGTGACTCGCTCCTGCATCTTCTCGAGGTACTCGAAACTCTGCGGAACGCCGATCACGAGACCGTTCAGCCGGATCGGATGGATCGTCATGGTGGCCGTCTCCGCGATAAACGAGTACTGGCTCGCGACCGCGATCGGAACCCCGATGGAGTGCCCTCCGCCGAGAACCAGGGTCACGGTGGGCTTGGAAAGCGAAGCGATCATTTCGGCGATCGCCAGTCCCGCTTCCACATCGCCCCCGACGGTGTTGAGGATGATGAGCACACCCTCGATGGCGTCATTCTGCTCCGCCGCCACCAGTTGAGGGATCAGGTGTTCATACTTGGTGGTCTTGTTTTGCGGCGGCAGGATGATGTGCCCCTCGACCTGGCCCACGATCGTAAGGCAATAGATGTTCGAAGGATCCGCCACAGGATTCGTCTGGCCCAGCCGCTCGATATTGTCCGCAACCGCAGAAACGGCGGGATCATCCGCTGATCCCCCCGGCACCTGCACCGCCCGTTCATTCGCCTGAAAACGTCCCGCGCCGTCCTGGCGCACCATGGCCGTCACCCCCGAAGTTTCACGGAGGTAGTATGTCTCTTCCGTCAGACTTCCATGATGATCGGCAGGACCATCGGCCGACGTTTCGTCTGTTCGTAGAGAAAACGGCTCAGCGCATCGCGCACGCCCGTCTTCAGTCCCGACCAGTCGCTCACGTTGTCCGTCGTCAGACGCTGCAGGGTGGCCGTCACGACGCGGTTTGCCTCGTCGATCAACTCCTCCGACTCGCGCACGTAGACAAAGCCGCGCGATATGATGTCGGGTCCCGACATCACTTGGCCTGTCTGCTTTGACAGCGTCACGACCACCACAAGAATCCCGTCCTGAGACAACAACTTGCGGTCGCGCAGCACGATATTCCCGACGTCTCCGACGCCAAGGCCGTCAATCAGGACCGCGCCCGCGGTCACTTTCGCCCCCAGTCGCGCCACGCCGCCCTGGATCTCCAGCGCGTCGCCGAGGTCCATGATGAAGACCTTCTCCGGGTCCACGCCAGTGGCTTCCGCCAGCTGCGCGTGGCGGTTGAGCATGCGAAACTCGCCGTGGACGGGAACGAAGTACTTCGGACGGATGAAGTTGAGCATCAACTTCAGCTCTTCCTGGCTGCCGTGCCCGGAGACGTGCACGCCGGAGACCGACTGGTAGATCACGTGCGCGCCCACTCGGAACAACTGGTCAATCGTGCGCGAGATCGACTTTTCATTGCCCGGGATGGGCGAGGACGCAATGATGACCGTGTCGCCGGGCAGAATTTCCACTTTGCGGTGCGTGGCGCGCGCCATCCGCGTCAACGCCGACATCGGCTCCCCCTGTGAGCCTGTCGTCAGCAGCGCCAACTGCTGCGGGTCGTAACGCCCCAGTTCCTCGGGTTCGATAAGCGTGGCGGGCTGGACGTGCAGGTACCCCAGATCGCGCGCGATCCCGATGTTGTTGACCATGCTCCGCCCCACGACGGCAACCTTGCGGCCGGTGCGCTCCGCGGCGTAGATCACCTGCTGCAGCCGGTGGATGTTCGACGCAAACGTCGCGAGAATGATGCGCCCGGGCGCGCTGCGGAACACCTCGTCGATCGTCTGCCCGACCGTGCGCTCCGACATTGTGAAGCCGGCGCGTTCCGCGTTGGTGCTGTCCGACAGCAGCGCGAGCACGCCGCGCTCGCCGAGCGCCGTCATCTTGGCGTAATCGGCGTGCGTCCCGTCGACGGGCGTCAGGTCGAACTTGAAGTCGCCCGTCTGCACCACCACGCCCTCCGGCGTGTCAAGGGCAAAGCCCACGGCGCCCGGGATGCTGTGATTGACGTTGAAACAAGTCACCGTGAAGACGCCGAGATTCAGGACGCTCTCATTCGTGATGGGGATAAGCTTTGCCTGATCGAGAATCCCGTGTTCACGCAGTTTGCCCTCGATCAGGCCGAGCGTGAGCCGCGTTCCGTAGACCGGCGTCTGCAGGCTCTTCAACACATACGGCAACCCGCCGATGTGGTCTTCGTGGCCGTGCGTGATGACGATGCCGCGCAACTTGTGCTTGTTCTCAACCAGAAAACTGATGTCTGGAATCACGACGTCGATCCCCAGCATCTCTTCTTCCGGAAACTTCAACCCTGCGTCAACGACCACCATGTCGTTGCCGTACACGTACGCTGTCATGTTCTTTCCTATTTCGCCTAGGCCACCCAAAGGGATGATCGAAAGCTTGCCGTCAAAATTTCTCGCCAATTGCGCACCTCCATGTGCATGTCCCATCATAAAATGCTGTCCGGTCATCTCTCGCCTCTGCAGTATACCTGACCGCTGTCCCTTGCTCAAGAAGACCGCCGACACTACGCCGGCGGCCCGCACCGCCGCTTGTCCCGCCCGTCCGTCAGTGCAGGGCCGGAAGCTCGGCGACCTTTGCCAGAACGCGCCGCAGTTCCCGCTTCTCGACCGGGGTCGCGTCCACGAGCGGCGGCCTCACCCCGCCCACGCGAATATCCATCTGTTCCAGCGCCACCTTCACCATGACAGGATTCGACGTGCGGAACAGTTCCTCAAACAACGGATACATACGGTGATGAATACGCTGCGCCACCGCGTGGTCGCCGAGCGCAAACGCCTCGATCATGCGCCGCATCGCCAGGCCTATGACGTGCGACGCCACGCTCACGACCCCGTCGGCGCCGAGCGCAAGCAACGGCAGCGTGTACTTGTCGTCGCCGCTGTAGACGTAGAAGTCTTCCGCCGTCCCGCCGATGACGCGACTGATCTGCGAAAAGTCGCCGGACGACTCCTTCACGCCGACGATGCCGTCGACCTGCGAGAGCCGGATCTGCGTATCACAGTCGATGTTCACGCCCGTTCGCGACGGGATGTTGTACATGAGGATCGGCTTTGACGTGGCGTCGGCCAGCGCCGCAAAATGACGGTAGACGCCCTCTTGCGACGGCTTGTTGTAGTAGGGCGGAACGACTGAAAAGCCGGACACGCCCAGCATGTCCACTTCCCTCAGGTACGCGACCGTCTCACTGGTCGACTGCCCGGCGACCCCGGCGATGACGGGAACGCGGCCCGCGGACAGGCGGATGGATTCCTCGAACAGCGCGAACCGCTCCTCGCGCGTCAGCGTCGGCCACTCGCCGGTCGTGCCGCAGACCAGCAACGCGGTCGTCCCGTTGTCGATCAGGTGGTCGATCAGGTCCGGCAGCTTCGTCAGATCGAGTCGCAGCTCATCGTCAAACGGCGTGACCATCGCCGTGACCAACTGGCCAAACATGCGCGTCGCCCCCCAGCGTGTGCAAATCGAATTTGTCGTGGATGGCCTGCACGGCCGCGATCACGTCGCAGTCGTGCACGAGACACCAGATCGTCGTGTTGGAGTCGGCCGACTGGAGGATTTCGATGCCGCGACCGGCCAGCGCCTCCGCAATCCGCGCCATGACGCCCGGCACGCCGTGGATCCCCGCCCCGACCGCCGCCACTTTGGCAACATTCTGTACGGTCGATACGGTCACGCCGAGTTCTTCGAGCGTGGCGACGGCTTGCAGAGTGCTGCGCTCAGGAACCGTGAACACAACCTCGTGCGGGGTCACATTGAAAAAATCCACGGAAATGCCCCGACGGGCCAGCACCTGAAAGACCTTCGACTGAAGCGACGACTGACCGGCGGGCAGGCCGACGCGCACTTGGGTCAGGTGCGCCGCGTGCGTCACGCCCGTCAGGATGCAGTCCTTCGGTCCACTCCCCTCGAGCGTGCGCGAAGCGCTCGTCACGAGCGTTCCCGCTCCTTGGCCCTGGGTCGCCCGCACGCGAATCGGGATGTTTTTTTGCATGGCAAGTTCCACCGCCCGGGGATGAATGACCTTGGCTCCCTGATAGGCAAAATTGCACAGCTCTGTATAGCTGACCCGCTCCAGCCGCACGGCTCCGTCCACAATCCGGGGATCTGCGGTCATGATCCCGTCCACATCTGTAAAAATGTCAATCAGTTCGGCGTCCAGCGCCACGCCAAGCGCCGTCGCCGTCGTGTCGCTGCCGCCGCGCCCGAGCGTCGTCGTGTCGCCGTCCGCCGTCACGCCCTGAAACCCGGTGACGACCACGATCCGGCCCGCCTCCAGTTCCATGTGCAGACGCGCCGGGGAAATGTCGGTGATGCGCGCGTTGCCAAAATCGCCCGTCGTGCGGATGCCCGCCTGCGCCCCGGTCAGGACCGTCACCGCATGTCCCCCGGCGCGCAGCATCGCGCCAAACACCACGGCGGAAATGACCTCGCCGCACGCCATCAGCATGTCTCCGTCGCGCGCAATCATGTCTTCGTCCGCGCCGACGAGCCCGAGCAGCGTGTCGGTCGCGTACGCTTCCCCCAGGCGCCCCATTGCGGACACGACGACAACCACGGCGAACCCCCGCCGTTTGGCCTCCTCGATGTGTCCAATCGCCATCTTTCGCATCTCGCGGTCCGACACTGACGTGCCGCCAAACTTCTGAATGACAATCCTCATCGCCGACTGCCCTCCCGCTCCAGCCACGCCTCCGCGATCTGCACGGCGTTCCACGCCGCGCCCTTGAAGATATTGTCCGCCACCACCCACATGAGCAATCCGTTCTCGGCGGTCAGGTCCTTGCGCACCCGTCCGACAAACACGTCAAACTCGCCCTGTGCGCGCAGGGCATGCGGATAATGCTGCCGCGCGGGATCATCCTCGACGACAACCCCCGGGGCGGCCTGCAACAACGACATGACATCCTCGCGCGAACACGGCCGCTCCGTCTCCACGTACACCGACTCGGAGTGCCCGTAGAACACGGGAACGCGCACGGCCGTCGCCGTGACCGCGATGCGCTGGTCGGCGAAGATCTTGCGCGTCTCGTTGACCATCTTCATTTCCTCTTTGGTAAAACCATTCTCTTCAAACACGTCGATCTGCGGCAGGACGTTGAACGCCAACGGGTAGTGCCGATCCAGTTTCGCGACCGGCAGGACCTCCGCGCGCACGGGCTCCCCGCTCAGGTGCTCTGCGCTCGTCCGGCGCAGTTCCGCGATCGCGCGCTCGCCCGCGCCCGACACGGCCTGGTAGGTCGACACCACGATCCGCACAATTCCGTAGCGGCGGTAGACCGGATTTAGCGCGACAACCATCTGGATGGTCGAGCAGTTGGGATTGGCAATGATTCCTTTATGGCGGAAGATGGCCTCCGGATTCACCTCGGGCACGACGAGCGGAACGTCCGGATCCATGCGAAACGCGCTCGTGTTGTCGATGACCAGCGCCCCGCGGCGCGCCGCTTCGGGCGCCAGGCGAAGCGAGACGTCTCCGCCCGCGGAGAACAACGCGATATCGACGCCGTCAAACGCCTCGGGCGTCGCCTCCTCCACCGTATGGGGACGCCCTCCCACGTCCAGGGTAATGCCCGCCGAACGGCGCGACGCAAGCAGCTTCAGGGACGCGAGCGCAAACTTGCGTCTCTCCAGCGTCTCAAGCAACGCCTTGCCAACCGCGCCCGTGGCGCCCACTATGGCGACGTTCACCGGTCTGGCCACTTGCAACCCCATCCTCTCTATGCCGAAAAATAGGTCTGTGCCGGCCGCCCTCATCCCTTTGCTCCCGCTCAGACAGCGTGGATGCGCCGCACAACTCGCGACGAGCAAAGGAACACAGACGACCCAGCGAGTCTTCGTCCCGCCGTTGGCCCATGGCTGGGTTGGCGTGCGACCGTGACGCGGAGAATTTTCATCCTTCGTTGGCGCCGCCCGCGCGGCACAACCCGCGACGGCCCAGCACGCGGACCCTCCCCAAGCTCACTTTTCATCGTGCTGCGGGCGGCACACGGCGGCCTAACCGCTCGCGCGCTCTCCGCCGTACACGAGCAGGAGCGGCTGCAACTGGCGCTTTTCCAGCGCCTGCTCTATCGTCTCGGGAATCAAGTCCATGCGCGCGACAAGCGAATTCATCTTGCGCAGTGGATCGTCCTGCCCGTAAGGAACGAAAAACACGTTCTTCGTCGTCAGCAGACGCGCGATGTTGTATGCGTTCAGTCCCAGTCCGTCGTTTGTGGAAATGGCCACAACCACCGGCCTATCGTTGCGCAATGTCGCCTTGGCCGCCATGAGGACGGCCGAGTCGGTCTGGGCGTTCGCAAACCGGCTCAGGGTGCTCCCCGTACACGGGGCGATCACCAGACAGTCGAGGCGTTTTGACGGACCGAGCGGCTCCGCATCCGGAATGCCGGCAATCCCCGCGTTCCCAGTTGCCGCCTCGATCCGCGACGCCCATTCGCCAGCTTCGCCAAACCGCGTCGCCGTGGACACAACAGTGTTCGAAAAAATGGGAACGACATTGGCTCCCGTCGCCACAAGACGTTCAATTTGCGGAAAGACTTCTGCGTAGGTACAGTGCGATCCGGTCACAGCAAAGCCAATCGTTTTCCCGCTCAGCTTCACGCCTGCATTCCTCCAGGGACGACGCCCTCCTGAATCAATCGCACCATGGTCCGCGCAATGATTCGGCCCGCCGTTTTCGGAGCGACTATCCCAGGCAGACTCGGCGTCAGAACGGCCTTGATACCGCGCTTCTCGGCAAAGCGCAAGTCAGTCCCGCCGGGAGCGGAAGCGATGTC
>JAKACR010000265.1 GCA_021821225.1 Bacillota bacterium
TGGGGGTTGCGGATGGACAGGTTTGACCTGACAGGCAAGACCGCCGTGGTGATCGGGGGCAGCAGCGTACTTGGCGGCTCGATGGCCGAGGCGCTGGCCGCGCACGGCGCCGACGTGGCTCTGGTGGGGCGCGACGCAAAGCGGCTTGAGGCGGTTGCGGGCCGGGGCGCACAATCCGGCGACGACAGGGGCGGCGCGCGATCCTTCCCGGCTGATGCCACTTCCCGGGCGAATCTTTTGCGCGTGCGCGATGAGGTGCTCTCGTGGACGGGCAGGGTGGATATCCTGCTCAATTCCGTCGGCGTAAACAGTACGACGCCCTTTTTTTCGCTCACCGATGAAGAGTGGGATGCCATCATGCGGGTGAACGCGCGCAGTGTCATGCAGGCATGCCAGATATTTGGCGAACAGATGGTTAAAGCGGGACGCGGCGGGAGCATCGTCAACATTTCGTCGGTCTCCTCGGGCCCGCCGCTGTCAAAAGTCTTCACGTACTCCGCGTCCAAGGCGAGCGTCAACAGCATGACGCAGTTTCTGGCGCGCGAACTTGCGCCGCACCGCATTCGGGTCAACGCGATCATTCCGGGATTTTTTCCGGCCGTGCAGAACCGGGCGATTCTCACGCCCGAGCGCACGGCGGCGATTTTGCAGCACACGCCGCTGGGGCGTTTCGGAGAGCCGGAAGAATTGCAGGGGACCGTGGTCTGGCTCGCCTCGGAACGCGCCTCCGGCTTTGTCACCGGGGCGTTGATCCGCGTGGACGGCGGCTTTGGCGCCATGAGTATCTGACGATGCGTTCGCTTCTTTCTCCCTGGCAGTCTGTTCGGCGCAGTCTCGTCCCCAGGGACATGGAATAAACCAAATTTAGGCAGGAAGACGACGGTGCCTATCGTGTTTGACTGAAACCTCAAACACGATAGGCAGGATGAAAACGCCTGCTGTGCGGACTTTACCCCATGTCCCCTGGTCGGTCATGCGGAAGAATGCTCTGCGGCCGATGCGTGTTGCGCGCGCGGCAGCCAGAGAAAACACAGGATGGCGGCGATCGCGCTGATGAGGGAGACGACGAGAAAACTGCCGCGCAGGCCGGCCTGATCGCCGATCACTCCGACCATGAGCGGGCCGCCAAACATGCCGAGCGAGTATACGGCCTGAAAAACGCCCATGGCGGTTGCGCGTTCGTGCATGGGGACTGAGCGCACCGACAGGCCCATGAGCATGGGCATGGCGACGCCCTGACCGAAGCCGTTGACCGCCTGTGTGGCGAGCAACGAGGCCATGTTGTGCGTTAACGGAATGGCGGCCGTACCCGCGGCCGCCAGGGCGAATCCGACTGCGGCCGTCGCGCGCGCTCCCAGCAACCGCGCCAAGACGGTCCCGCTCATGTAGCCGGCGATAGCGTTGGGCAGGGTGGTGAAAAAGGTGAGCAGACCGAGTTGTCCTCTGGATGCGTGAAGGTGTGCGGCGTACAGAGGAGTGAAGCCGAACATCGTCGTGAAAGTGACGCACTGGGAGAGGGCGGCGAGCGAGGACACGGCGAGCAGCGATCGTCGGCGCGCCGTGCGCAACAGATCCCGGACGTGGAGGCTCGGCCTTTGCGGCAGTTTGGGTTCGACGATGAACGCCGCCGCGACCAGGCCCGTCGCGCCGCCGAGCGCGCCCAGCGCAAACGGGGCATGCCATCCGCCGACCTGCGCGGCCCATCCGCCGAGAGCCGTGGCAGCCATCTGCGCGATGCTCGTGTAGAAGCTGATCACGCCCATGGCGCGCGGCGCCTCGTTCGGCTTGAAATACCCGGTGAACAGGACAGTGAACGCCACCCAGGAGCCTGCGGCGATCCCGGCGAGCGCACGAAACAGCAAAGCTGCAAATACGCTTCCGGACAAGGCAAAGCCGAGACTGCTGAGCGTCGCGCAGACGATGCCGCCGATGATGAACAGTTTGCGGTTGCCCAGGCGATCGGACCACACGCCGAGCGGGATGCGTACGAGCAGTTGCGCGAGACCGTAACTGCTGACAACCGCTCCGGCGGTGAACAGCGTGCCGCCGAGGACCTCCACGTATGGCGTGAGAATGGGAACGTAAGTATACATGCTGAACCAGAACATCATGGTCGATATAAGGAAAGCGACTTTGCCGGAATGGGTGCGGTTCATGGGTCACTCCCCGGATCTTAGCAGACGGATGCTGTGCTTGCCGACGGACAACATGGCGCCATTGTACCAGTGCGGCGGCGGATGCGGTAGTCAAATCGAGAATGGCAGTGGAAACGGTTCAGCAGCGAAGTCCATTTTATTTGCAGAGGTGACGTGGATGCCTCAGATCTATTTGCAACTTGGCAGTGTGGCCATTTTGCACCGCACGGATGAACTGACGCAACCACGATGGCGGCGGGATGGGGTGTATAAATTCATCCTTGGCAGCCGCGGCTCCATTTCTTTCGAGACGGCGCAGTCTCGCGTAAAGGTGCGGCCAGGTCAGTTTGTGCTGTTCAATCCCGGGGAGAAGCATCAGCAAGTCGGGTGTGACGGGGACAAATTTCTGCTCGAGTTCTCGCCCGGCGTCGTCAACGCAGTGACAGATGACATGATGGGGACTGGCGCCGCAGACGTACGTTTTGCAAATGCGCCGCGCTACAATCGAGAACTGGTCGCGTTGGCCGACGGTCTTCTGCCTGAGCTTTACGATTCCCGGCCTGGTCAGCGACTGGTTTTGGAACATGCAGCACTGCAATTGCTGGTGCTGACGCTCAGAAGCCTTCAGTCTCACGGATCAACGCGCTCCGGGAATCTCGATACGACCGGCGTCCAGAAAGCGATGGGCATGATGACGGAATGCTACGCAGAGCCGTTGTCGTTGGAGAGCATTGCGACGTTTGCGGATATGAGCAAGTTTTCGCTGATCCGCCAATTTCGCGAGGCTGTCGGTACGACGCCTTACGAATGGCTGCAACAGTATCGACTCAGCCGAGTCAAGGAAGATTTGCTCAAGACCCGTCGAACGGTGACGGATGTCGCTTTGGAGCACGGCTTTTCCAGTGTTTCCGCCGCGAATCGCCTGTTTCGGCGTTTATACGGAATGTCGCCGAGTCAGTGGCGGCAACTTTGCCAGGAGGACATAGACGCCCGCAATGAGGACGATGCCGATTCCGGAGATGTCAAATAGCCGCGGCACGGAGACGAGGTGGGAGAGTGCTCCAAACAGCGACAGCGAAACGGTGTTTGCGAAGTAGAGCAGCACTGCGGAAAAACTGAAGCCTCGCCCCTGGATGGGTCCGGGAACTCGATCCTGCAATAAAAAGACCCTGCTCAGACTGGCGATCGGCATCCCGATGCCAACCAATACACTGAATCCGGCAATGAGAAGTGCACTGTGACTCATCCCAACGCCTATGATCCCGGCGCCCCAGAGCGCGGTTCCAAACATGTAATGCGAAATGCCGAGAGATTTGACCCGCAGCGGAACCAACAGGCTGGCGATGATGGAAAACACGCTGAAGCAAATCAGGTACAAACTGTACATCTGCTCCCCGTTGTGGAACAATGATTCAGCTTTGAGCAACAGTCCGATGTGCCATACCCAGGTGTTGAAGAAGACAACCATGGTGGTGGCAAGGAACAAATTTCGCAGATCAGGGGTGCGCCAAGCGAACTTTGCGAACTCGGCAATCGGCTTTACGACAGCGGCTATCATGCTACGCGGCTGAACCTTGCCTTCGGATTGGGCCGCCGTGTGTGGAATCGACACCATCAGAACAATGACTGCACTCAGCAGATAGGAACTTCCGTCAACCAGGAAGAAGGCGCCATATCCTGTCCAGCGCAAGAAAAAGTACGCTGCCGCAGGACCGACAAGTTGTGTTCCGCTGCCACTCATGCCGATCAAACTATTCGCCGGGGCCTTCTCCTCCGCGGAGATGATGATTGGCAGGACCGATTGGGATGTGGGATTGTAAAAACACCCGGCGGTCTGCACAAGAAACGTGATCGCAAGGATTAAGGGATATGTGAGTTCATTCACGAAATAGAGGATGGCGCTCGCAAAGAGAATGAGGCCCTGCGCCAAATCGAGAGAGACAAGGGCGGATTTTTTGGCCAATTTGTCGGCCGCTACGCCGCCAATCAGTCCGAACAGGACGTAGGGAAGGGTTTCGGCCAATGCCACGCCTGTAGTCTGCACGCTGGAATGTGTGAAACTGAAAGCGAGCAGCAGGAAGGCAATTCCTGAAATGTGGCTATCCCGTTAACTCAGCATCGGTTGCAATTCGAACGTGGGTTCGATAGTATGGTGTTATAGAATTGGTAGATCGGGAGAGGGGGATACCCCAAATGCTGCAACGTCCCATGACCCTTCT
>JAKACR010000266.1 GCA_021821225.1 Bacillota bacterium
CTTTTTCGGACCGCGAAAAGCAGGCTGGCTGGCCACGTAGTCGATTTGCTCCGAAACGTGAGCCTGGCAGCCCGCGGGGTGGGCGGTGGTGCAGATGAAGCCACGTATTTTCGGTTGGATCAGCACGGAGAAAATCCTTTCACAAAGAGGATGGATGTAGACGCCGAGTCTGGGGCGATTCACTGCGGTCAATCTCCTTGCAGTATAGAAGGGTTGCCTGATCGAGAAGAGTATACCAAAAGATTCGTCTCACGGCGAACGGCTCTAATACCCAAAGCGCTGAAGCGCGGGGCTTTGGGGCGCATTTGGAAAACCGTTCAGCGGCTTCGCGTCTTTCAGACCATTTTTCCGATCTGGGAATCATACTCAAAGAGCCTGTTCAAAGGGGAGTCCTGATCTCTTGTTTGAACAACATCTCAAAGAGGTGGTGCCAGGTGAAGAAAAAACGACGGTGGGACAAGCGACGGTGGGACAAGCGACGGTGGGACAAGCGACGGTGGGACAGGAGACGGTGGGACAGGAGACGGCGCGCGGCGCGCATTCTTCTTGCGGCGGGATTCGCGTGTTATTTTTCCGCTTTGTCGTTGTCGCCCGAAACGGTAAGTGCGGCGTCCTACACGATCCGGATCGACACGCTGCACCCGGTCATGCGCGTGTACCGGGACGGGCGGCTGTTCCGCCTGTTTCCGGTTGCCCTCGGCAAACCGGCGACCGCGACTCCCGTCGGGACGTGGCGGATCATGGACAAACAGCGTGGCTGGGGGAAGGGATTCGGAACGCGGTGGCTTGGACTCAATGTGCCGTGGGGCATCTACGGGATCCACGGAACGAACCGGCCGGCGTCGATCGGCCGGTTCGCGAGCAACGGCTGCGTCCGCATGCGCAATCAGGATGTGGAACAACTGTACGACTGGGTGCCGCGTCAGACACCGGTCATCATCACGGGCGATCCGCTGCGCCATCTGCGCAAGCTGGAGTACGGCAACATCGGCGCTGATGTGCTGCTGGTGCAGCGGCGGTTGCGGCAAACCGGCTACTCTGCCGGACCGTGCAATGGAAAATTCGAGATTCGGACGCAGTTTGCGCTGATGTATTTCGAACTGGCGCACGGCCTACCGCTGGACGGTGTGGTGGGCCTGGACGATTACCGCGCGCTCGGATTGCTCGAACGGTCTAGGGGACATGTGATAAGGTCCCCTAAGTCAGGCGATGAACAGCGTCACCTGGGGGGCGTGCGGATTCGCCCATAAGTTGATGACCTTTTTCGGCTCGCCGGGTTCTTCGCTGTACTCGATGTACAGCAGTCCTTTGGCGAACGCATTGCGCAGTTCGATCACTTCTTTCGGGTCAAGCCCGGCGATGTCCACGCTGCGCCCCATCCCGGGGAGTGCCATGGGACTGACCAGATCCTTCGATACGGTGATGGTTTTCAAGTGCACATCTCCTTTTGGATTAGGGAACGTGTGATTATGTTCGATCTTCGTCCGCTGATATTTGGATTGTCACCTGTCTCTAGTATAATAGGCACTGTAAAGTCTGAGTGTGTGGTTTGTCACTTGCAATCATTTTCCGACAGGGATGGGCGTGCACATGTTTGAACCGTCGATTCGCGAGGAACTGGTTTCCATCGTCGGGCCGCGCCACTTTCTCGATGATGCGACCAGTCTGCTGTCCTACAGCTACGATGCGACTCCCGTTGTACAGTCATTGCCAGACGGAGTGATTTTCCCCGCATCGACCGAAGAAGTGGCGAACATCGTGCGCGTGTGCGCCAAACACGTGATTCCCATTGTGGCGCGCGGCGCCGGAAGCAATCTGTGCGGGGGCACCGTACCCGTTTCCGGCGGGCTTGTCATCGCGATGCGGCGCATGAACCGGCTGCTCGAACTGGACGAAGAAAACCTCACGGCCACGATCCAGCCGGGACTCAACACAAAGGAATTCCACAACCGCGTCGAGCAGGCGGGATTATTCTATCCGCCCGATCCGAGCAGTATGATCATCTGCACTATGGGCGGCAATATCGCGCTTGGCGCCGGAGGATTGCGCGGTCTCAAGTACGGTACGACAAAGGATTATGTGCTCGGGTTGGAGGCTGTGCTGGCAAGCGGCGAGGTGATCCGGACCGGGGGCAAACTCGTGAAGGACGTGGCCGGATACGATCTGACGCGGCTGCTCGTGGGATCGGCGGGAACGCTGGCGATCATCACGCAGGCCACCGTCAAACTGATCCCGCGCGTGCCGTACCGGCGGGCGCTGGTGGCCATGTACCGCAGCCTGGATGAAGCCGCCCGCACGGTGTCGCGCATCGTGGCGGCGCGGATCACCCCGTGCACGCTGGAATTCATGGACCAAGCGACGACGCGCGTGGTGGAGAATTACGCGAAGATCGGCCTCCCCGTAGACGCGCGGGCGATTCTCGCCATCGAGCAGGACGGCGACGAGGACCAGGTGCAGCGGGATCTGAGCGCGATTGCGGATATCTGTCGCGCGGAGGGAGCGTTCGCCGTCCGCGTGGCGGCGACGCCCGAGGAAGGCGCGCAGGTGATGGAGGCGCGGCGCAGTGCGCTGTCTGCGCTGGCCCGTCTGCGGCCCACTACCATTCTGGAGGATGCGACCGTTCCGCGTTCCGAAATCGCCGCAATGGTGATGGAGATTGAGCGGATCGCCGCCAAATACGATGTGCAGATCAGCACATTCGGGCACGCGGGGGACGGGAACCTGCATCCGACCGCCACGACCGACGCGCGCGACACCGAGGAGCTGCACCGTGTGGAACAGGCGTTCGAGGAGATTTTCGCTACGTCCGTCAGCCTCGGCGGGACGATCACCGGCGAACACGGTGTGGGACTTGTGAAGGCTCCTTATCTGGAGTGGAAGGTCGGAAAGGCGGGAGTGGAAATTATGCAGGGCATCAAGCGCGCGTTCGATCCGCAAAACATATTGAATCCGGGAAAAATCTTCGCCCAGACGCGCAAGCGGGTGGTGGTGCAACGATGAGCGAGGACAAGCGTGGGGATGTGCGGGAACTCGCAGATCATTTTCGCCTGGCCCTGGATCAGGATGAACTGGAAAACTGCATGCGCTGCGGCTTCTGTCAGCCCGCCTGTCCGACGTTTGTCGAGACGGGCCTTGAGGCGGCTTCGCCGCGCGGGCGCATCGCCCTGATGAAAGCGGTTGTCCAGGGGGCGCTTGAGCCGGATAAGGGATTCAAAGACCAGATGGACCTGTGTCTTGGCTGCCGGGCTTGTGAGCCGGCGTGTCCCTCCGATGTGCGGTATGGGCGCCTGATCGAACAGACGCGCGAAGTGCTCGCCGCCCACACTCCCCAGACCGGGCGCTCTGAGATGTTGCGCGCGGTCTTCCTGCGCGGACTGTTTCCGCATGTGAAGCGGATGCGCATGCTGGGCCGGATGCTCGGTCTGTACCAGCGTTCGGGGCTCGCCGCGAAGGTCAGAAAGAGCGGCCTGTTGCGCATTCTGCCGTCCCATATGCGGGACATGGAGCGGATTCTGCCGCAGGCCACGGGACTAGGGCTCGCCGCATCCTGGCGCAGGACAGGGCTTCCACACAGGATGGAGGGCGCGGGGACTGCGCGCGCGCTGGTGGTGCCGCCGGTCGGCGAGAAGGTCGGCAGGGTCGGCATGTTTCGCGGCTGCATCATGGATGTGCTGTTTTCCGATACCAATATCAACACGGTGCGCCTATTGCGGGAGATCGGTTTTGAGGTCGTGATTCCGGAACAGCAGGTGTGTTGCGGAGCCCTGCACGGGCACGCCGGCGAACTGGCCGGCGCGCGCGAACTGGCCGTGCAGAACGTTGCGGCGTTTGCGGCGGCCGGGGTGGATTTTGTTGCGATCAACGCCGGCGGCTGCGGCGCGTTCCTTAAGGAGTACGACCATCTGCTGCAGGAGGCCGCATGTGCCAGTGAGGCCGCGCAGTTTGCCGGCAGGGTTCGCGATATCTCCGCTCTGCTGGTCGATCATGGGCGGCCCCTGGTCATGCGCGGGGATATCCCGGATGGCGTGGTTGCGACGTACCAGGATTCCTGTCACCTGAGAAATGTCATGGGCGTGCGGGAACAGCCCCGTGCGCTGCTGCGCTCCCTGCCCGGAGTGACTTATCGCGAACTGCCGAACGCCGATCACTGCTGCGGCTCGGCGGGCATCTACAATTTGACACAGCCGGCCATGTCGTCGGATATCCTGACGCACAAGATGGACGAGGTGCGGGCGACGGAGGCGCGGGTGATCGTCACCACGAACCCGGGGTGCCTGCTGCAGATGCAGTGGGGCGCGGCGCGGGAAGGGACGGATGGGCAGGAGGC
>JAKACR010000019.1 GCA_021821225.1 Bacillota bacterium
GATTCGCGCCTTCGTTCCGCAGGAATACTGGAGCGTGATGGCGCACTGCTTTGCGGATGGCGAACCGTTTTTGGCGCAATTTCATGGTTTTGGACAGACGAAACACGATCTGCATACGCGCGCCGAAGTGGACGATCTGCTAGCCCGCGTGGCGGGATGCGACTTTGTCGTGCAGTCCGTCAAGACGAGCGACAAGCGGCGCCACCCCGCCCCGCCGTTCATCACGAGCACGCTGCAGCAGGAGGCCGCGCGGCGTCTGGGGTTTCGCGCGCAAAAAACGATGAGCGTCGCACAACAACTGTACGAGGGTATTGAGCTGCCAAAAGAGGGCGCGGTCGGGCTGATCACCTACATGCGGACGGACTCCACCCGCCTGTCGGAGCTGGCTGTGCAGGAGGTGCGCGCCCATATTGAAGGCGTGTACGGCCGCGCCTATGTTCCCGAAAAAGCGCGTGAGTACAGCGCCAAAAAAGGAGCGCAGGACGCGCACGAGGCGATCCGCCCGACTTCGGTCGCGCGTGGGCCGGAAGCGTTGAAGGATGTGCTGAGCAGGGACCAACTGCGCCTTTACAGGCTGATCTACGAACGGTTTGTGGCAAGTCAGATGGCGTCCGCGGTTCTTGACACCGTCAGCGCGGACATTGTCGCCGGGGACGCGGTGTTTCGCGCAACAGGTTCGCGCATCAAATTCCCCGGATTTATGAAGTTGTATATTGAAGGGAAGGACGACCAGGCGGAGGAGGCGGGGTATCTGCCCGAACTCACGGCGGGCCAGACCCTGACGCCGGCACCCAAACTGGCGCCCGAACAGCATTTCACACAACCGCCGCCGCGCTATTCCGAGGCTAGGCTCGTCCGCACGATGGAGGAACTCGGCATTGGTCGTCCGAGCACGTATGCCCCGACCATCGAGACGATCCAGAAGCGTGGCTATGTGCTGTTGCAGGATAAACGGTTTGTTCCCACTGAACTCGGAGAACTGGTATACGATTTGTTGAAGGAGTTTTTTCCGACCATCGTGGATGTCGATTTCACGGCGCACCTCGAACAGCAGCTTGACGATGTGGAAGTGGGACACGCCGATTTTGTCGCCATGCTCGATGCGTTCAATAACGACTTTGAGCAGTACCTGTCCGTTGCCGAGGAGAGTATCGGGCAGGTGCAAATCGAAGAGGAACTGGCCGACGAATACTGCGAGAAGTGCGGTCGCCAGATGGTGTTCAAACACGGAAGGTTCGGAAAATTCCTCGCCTGTCCGGGATTCCCCGAGTGTCGCAACGCCAAACCCATCCTGAAGGAGATCGGCGTCGCCTGTCCTCGTTGCGGAAAACCGCTCGTGGAGCGAAGGGGCAAGCGCAGGCGGGTCTTTTACGGCTGCTCCGGATACCCGGAGTGCAATTATCTGCTGTGGGATGAGCCGGCAAGGGCGCCTTGTCCCGTCTGCTCGGAGCCATTGGTGAAAAAGCGGCAGAGCCGGACGGGCAAGGAAACGATCGTGTGCGCAAACGCAGCCTGCGGTCACGCGGAGCCGGCCGTGACGGGAGCGCATGATTGACGATGGGCGAGCGCGAGCAAGCGACGGTCGTGGGGGCTGGACTGGCGGGTGCAGAGGCGGCGTGGCAGATTGCCAGGCGGGGGGTTCGCGTGACGCTGTATGAGATGCGCGGGGTCAGGCAGACGCCAGCGCATCGCGGCAGTGACTTTGCGGAGCTGGTCTGTTCGAACAGCTTGCGCGCCGCTTCCCTGACCAATGCGGTCGGGTTGCTGAAAGAAGAGATGAGACGCATGGGTTCGCTCATCATCGCCTCGGCTGACGATGTGCGCGTCCCGGCCGGCGGCGCGTTGGCGGTGGACCGCGAGGCTTTTTCCCGCCTTGTCACCGAACGGCTCGCGAGCCATCCACTGGTGGAGGTAAGACGGGAGGAGGTCACCCGGATTCCGGACGGGGTCACCGTCATCGCGACCGGACCGCTGACTTCGGATGCGCTTGGCGACGCTCTGCGCGCGTTTACGGGTGAGGAAGCGCTGTATTTTTATGATGCCGCGGCGCCCATTGTCGAACGCGCCAGCATTGATGACCGGGTGGTGTACAGCGCCTCCCGGTATGGCAAGGGCGAGCCGGCCTATCTGAACTGTCCGATGGATGAGGCGGAGTTTAACGCGTTTTACGATGCGTTGGTCGGTGCCGAGACGGCAGAACTGCATTCGTTTGAGCGCGAGGTGTATTTTGAAGGATGCATGCCGCTTGAGGTGATGGCGAAGCGGGGGCGCCGGACCCTGCTGTTCGGCCCGTTAAAGCCGGTGGGACTGGCCGATCCGCGGACAGGCAGGCTGCCTCACGCAGTCGTTCAACTTCGCCAGGATAACGCGGCTGCCACACTGTACAATATTGTCGGTTTTCAGACGCATTTGAAATGGGGAGAGCAGGCGCGGGTATTCCGCATGATACCCGGGCTTGAGCGAGCCGAATTTGTGCGTTTCGGCGTCATGCACCGCAACACCTACCTGAACTCTCCACGACTGTTGCTGCCCACCTATCAGACGCGAAAGAACCGGCGATTGTTTTTTGCCGGACAGATCACGGGCGTGGAGGGTTATGTGGAATCCGCTGCATCCGGACTGGTGGCCGGCCTGAACGCCGCGCGTGTCGCGCTTTGCGGCGACCCCGTCGTCCTGCCACCGGAGACGGCCATCGGCAGCCTGGCACATTACGTCACGCATGCCGATGCGCGCTACTTTCAGCCGATGAACGCTACATTCGGCCTGTTTCCTCCGCTTGACGAGTCCGTCCGTTCGAAGAAGGACAAACAAGAGAAATTGGTGACACAAGCGTTGAATATAATTCAGAATTTTGTAGAAAAATAGGATTCGAAAACTTGCGAATCGATCTGCTCAGGTGGTACCATACACACAGGCGGCTGGATGGGGTGTGGAAGTTGGGCGAAGATGAACCTGCGAGCGGAATCTGGGACGTGTATATCGAGCGATTCAAGGGTTATCTGGAGGTTGAGCGCAACTATTCGACGCATACGCTCTCTGCGTACATGGGCGATCTGAGAGGTTTCGCCGCGTATGCGGCGGGCCTTGGCCGACATCCGGAGAATGTCGGCGCAATGGATATTCGTCGATACGTGGTCACACTGATGGAACAGCGCCTTGAGCGGCGAAGCATTGCGCGCAAGCTGAGCGCGATTCGCTCATTTTACCGTCAGATGACGCGCGATAGCGCGTTGTCCTGCCCGTCTCCCGCGGGGGCGGTCAGAGCTCCGCGGCTTGAACGGAAGTTGCCAGGGTTCCTTTACCCTGACGAGATGTTTGAGCTGTTGCGGTTGCCGGATGCGCAGACTCCATTGGGTGCGCGCGATGCCGCGTTGCTAGAATTTCTGTACGCGACAGGTCTGCGGGTGTCGGAATGCGCGGCGGTCGACGCCGAGGATCTGCGCTTAGCCATCGGTGTGCTGCGGGTGATCGGGAAGGGTGCAAAGGAGCGGATTGTGCTTTTTGGCGAGGAGGCGGCGCACCGCCTTGGACGGTATCTGGCGGTGCGGCCGTCCATTGCCGCGCCGGGCGAGCCGGCTCTTTTTGTCAATCGCCGCGGCACGCGTCTTGGCGACCGCTCCATTCGCCGCGTCGTGGCGGGGTACGTGGACCGCCTGGCATTGGCCAAACACGTGACTCCGCATACACTGAGACACACATTTGCCACGCATCTGCTGGAGGGCGGGGCTGATCTGCGGACGGTTCAGGAGTTGCTCGGCCATGCGACCCTATCCTCGACGCAGATTTACACGCATACAGCGAAGGAACACTTGGCGCGAGTCTACGACAGGGCGCACCCCAGAGCCTAGGGGACTTACTTGTGCACACTACAGGAGTCTGTTCAAAAAGGGGACAGGTAAGATTCGCGCAGTGCAAGGAAGCAGTCAGAAATGTGGACCGAGCGTACGTTCCTGGGTACGTGAGGGAGCATTTCTGGCGATGACGCAGCAGGCGCCGGAGAGTTCTGACCCCTTTTTGAACAACCTCTACAGGAAGGGGGTGTCGTGTGGAAACGATTCGCGGGACCACGATCTTCGCGATCCGCACCCGACAAGGCGGGGCAATGGCCGGGGATGGCCAGGTGACGTTCGGCAATTCGATGATCATGAAGTCGTCGGCCAGAAAAGTCCGCCGGCTCTACCACGACCGGGTAATCGTGGGGTTTGCGGGAAGCGTCGCCGACGCCATGGCGCTCTCGGAAAAGTTTGAGCAGAAACTGGAGGAGTTTCATGGCAATGTTTCCCGGGCGGCTGTGGAACTTGCGAAGTTATGGCGAACGGATCGGATGCTAAGCAAGCTTGAGGCGATGCTGATCGCGCTTTCGCAGGATTGCCTGCTCCTGATTTCTGGAACGGGCGAAGTGATCGAGCCGGATGACGGAGTGTGCGCCATTGGTTCGGGCGGAGCATACGCCCTTGCGGCAGGCAGGGCTCTGATGCGCCACGCCGATTTGTCCGCCAGGGAGATCGCGGTGACCGCGCTTCAGATCGCCGCAGAAATCTGTGTATACACCAACGATAAACTGACGGTCGAAGAGGTATAGGCGGCGGGCTGTCCGCACCAGCATGACTGCAGGAAACGTTACACAAATGCAAATGACCGAGCGGGGGGACGCGCATGCAGTCTCTGTCGCCGCGGCAGATTGTCGCGGAGTTGGACAAATACGTAGTGGGGCAGGCGGAGGCGAAACGCGCGGTGGCGATCGCCCTGCGAAATCGCTACAGGCGGGACAGGCTTGCGCCTGATCTGCGCGATGAGGTTGCCCCGAAAAACATTTTGATGATTGGACCGACCGGTGTCGGCAAGACGGAAATCGCGCGCCGTCTCGCGCGTCTGACGGGGGCGCCCTTTGTCAAAGTGGAAGCGACAAAGTTCACGGAAGTGGGATATGTGGGCCGCGATGTCGATTCCATGGTGCGCGATCTGGTGGAGACGAGTATCCGGATGGTCAAGGCAGAGCGGATGGAGCGCGTGAGCGACCGCGCCGAGAATGCGGTGACCCAGCGCCTGCTCGAAGCGCTGGTTCCGGAACCGCGGGCGGACAGGGGATTCAAAAACCCCCTGGAAATGCTGATGATGTCGTCCGATGACAGGCGGCCCGAAGCGTCGGAGAACATCCGGATGGAGCGCGAACGGTTGCGGCCGGATTTACTGGCGGGTCGACTCGATCAGCGCATTGTGGACATTGTGGTCGAGGAAGTCGCTCTTCCGGCCATGGACCTGATGCCCGGAGTAGGTCCCGAAGGAATGGGAAACTTACAAGAGATGCTCGGCAATCTGGTTCCAAAGCGCAAAAAACATCGCAAGGTGCCGGTCGCGGATGCGCGCAAGATTCTGTTGCAAGAAGAGGCGCAAAAGCTGATCGACATGGATGATGTCCACGCCGAGGCGGTGCACAGGGTTGAGGAGTCGGGCATGATCTTTATTGACGAGATTGACAAGATCGCGTCGCGGGAGGGCCGGGGCGGGGTGGACGTGTCGCGCGAAGGGGTGCAGCGGGACATCCTGCCGATTGTGGAGGGATCGACCGTCGTGACCAAATACGGCCCAGTCAGAACCGACCACATCCTGTTCATCGCCGCCGGGGCGTTTCACATGTCCAAACCGTCCGATCTCATTCCGGAACTTCAGGGTCGCTTTCCTATCCGCGTCGAACTGGCGAGCCTGTCCGCCGACGACATGGAACGGATTCTGACGGAACCGGAGTACGCATTGTTGACGCAATACGCGGCGTTGCTCGCCGTGGAGGATGTCACCGTCACGTTTTTGCCTGACGCGGTCCGCAAAATGGCGGAAATCGCCGTGCAGGTCAACAGCGCGACAGAAGACATCGGAGCGCGCAGACTGCACACGCTGGTGGAACGACTGCTTGAGGAACTGCTCTTTTCAGCTCCGGATATCGGTTCGCAGACGGTTGTCATCACGGTGGAGTACGTTATGGAGAAGCTGGCGGCGATCGTGCGCGACCGCGATTTGAGCCACTACATTCTCTGAAATATGGCAAGATGAAGAAATAATAACAGGAAAATGCGCAGTGTGGGGGCGCACCAGGAGGAATTGAAAATGGATTTGCTGGCGAAAACACGCAGAATCAATCGATTGCTGCAACGCGCGGGACAGTATGTGGACTTTCAGGAAGTGGCCGAGGTTTTGCGCGATGTCATGAACACACATGTGTACGTGGTTTCCCGCTCAGGGAAGATCCTTGGCGAAGCGTTGCAAACCGAGGCGACCGCCGCGCAACTGCGCGTCGACGCGCACGCGTCGCGCGTGTTTCCTTCGGATTACAACGCGACGCTGCTGCGGCACGACGCCACGGCGTCCAACCTGTCGGACGAGGATCCACTGCAGGCGCTGGCCGACGACGGCGATCAGGAGGACGGTGCGAAGTATTCCACCATCGTTCCAATCGTGGGCGGCGGCGAACGGCTCGGCACGCTGGTGCTCGCGCGCGCAGACCGCGAGTTTACGGAAGAGGATCTGCTGCTCGGAGAATACGGCGCGACGGTTGTCGGCATGGAGATCCTGCGGTCCAGGGCGCATGAGATTGAGCAGGATACGCGGGCGCGCGCGGTTGTGCAGATGGCTGTGGATTCACTCTCCTACAGTGAATTGGAGGCGGTTGACCACATTTTTGCGGAGTTGGACGGGAGCGAGGGGTTGCTCGTGGCCAGCAAGATCGCCGACCGGGTCGGCATCACACGCTCCGTGATCGTCAACGCGCTGCGCAAACTGGAGAGCGCGGGCGTCATCGAGTCGCGTTCGCTGGGCATGAAAGGGACGTATATCAAAATCCTGAACGACAAGTTGCTCCCGCAGTTGCACAAGGTGCGAAATCGTTGAATAAACGGCGCGACGCGCCGGAAACAGGGAAGATCTCGACAAATTTGTCGGGTTTGTCGATTTTTCAAGAAGGGGTTTGTCGATTGATGTTGAACTGTCTGAATGGAGAAGCGAGTGAAGTCTGGGGGTGAAAGCGAGTCTTGTCGACACTTGATTCCGTGATGTTCGGAGCGTTGTCGTCCGCCATTTCTGCCAGCCAGGTGCGCCAGCAGGTGGACGCGAACAACATCGCGAACGTCAACACGCCGGGATACAAGGAACAGACCGTTCATTTTGCCAGTCTGTTGCGCGCCAGTTTGGCTGCTGCGGGGTGGAATCCTGCGGGAACCGGATCTCTGCCGATGGCGGCGAACAGCGGGCGCGACTTGACCAACTTTGCAAATCCGCTGTCGGTTCAGCCGGTCGTTACATCGGCAAGTCCTTCTTCGGGCGGTGTGCAACAAAACGCGGTCATGAGCGACATGGCGGTCAACCAGATTCAGTATGGGGCGCTGGTTCAGGAAATGACCGACCAGTTTACCATGCTGAGGACGGCGATTCTTGATTAGGACCCGGTCGATTTTTTAGGGACGCCGGGGATGCGCCCCGGATGGTTGATGGTTCTTCGGGGCGGAAGGATCACTGTGGGGAGTTGGACGGATTGGGACTGTATTCCGGACTTTCGATCAGCGCATCGGGCCTGACGGCCAACAGCCTGTGGATGAGCGTGATCGCGAACAACATCGCCAACGCCAACACCGGCAGGACGGCCCAGGGCGGACCGTACCGGGCGGAGGATGTGGTTTTCACGCCCTCTCCCCTGTCGTTTGCGCAGACGTTTCAGGGAGCCGTGGCACAGGGATACGCCGGTTTTTCCGGCGGCGGCGTGCGGGTGACGGGCATCGTGGGGGATCCCAGCCCGTTTAAGCTGGTTTACGATCCGACAAACCCGAACGCGGTAAACGGTTATGTGCAGATGCCGAATGTCAGCTTGTCCGGCCAGATGATTGACCTGATGACGGCGTCGCGCGCGTATCAGGCCAATGTGACCGCTTTTAGCGCGACGAAGACGATGAATGTTGAATCGATCAATCTCGGGAAGTAGGTGAGGCGCATTGGCCATTTCGCCGCTTTCCGCGGTGTTGCCGGCCGTGAAGACGACGGGTGTGGGCGGTGCGTCGGCGGCAGGCGCAGCCGGATCGCCGGGGGGGTTTCAGGCAGTGCTGGATCAGGCGTTGCAGGGGGTGAACGGTCTGGTGGCCAAGTCGGAAAATCTGGGGATTGCATTGGCTTCCGGCACCGCTCCCAGCATTTCCAACGTGATGATCGCCGCAACGCAGGCTCAACTGGCGGTCGATCTGACGGTCCAGGTCCGCGACAGAGTGGTTTCCGCCTACAACCAAGTGATGAACATGCAAATATAACGTGCACTTACAGCAGGCGGCAGGGTGATGCGAGAAATGGAGTTTGACATCGCAGCGTGGTTAAGCCGACTGCGGACGTATTATCAGGGTCTTGATCTCCGAAGACGCAGAAACTGGCTTTTGATCATTGTTTTTTTTATCCTGACGGTGGCCGTGTTGTCGATTGCGCTTCTCAATCCGAGGTATCAGATGGTGTTTTCCAACCTCGGTACGAAATCGGCAGGCCAGATCGCACAGAAGCTTGGCAGCATGAAGATACCCTATCGCTTACAGGGAAACAACATTCTGGTGCCAGCCCAGGACGCCAACAAGGTGCGCATAGACATGGCCATGGTCGGCCTGCCGTCAAGCGGATACGTGGATTACTCTCAGATATTCCAACAGGGGAATATATTCGGTCTGTCCAGTCAGGAATTGAATCTTCAGACGCAGAGTATTCTGCAGGACCGGATTGCCCAGGCGATTGATTCCATCAACGGTGTGAACAGCGCGGTGGTCAACATCGTCCCCGCGCAGACGCAGACCTTCCTGGATCCGGGCGTCGATCTTGGCGCAAAGGCCTCCGTGGTGCTGGACATCGCACCGGGCACCGCGCTGCTGCCGGGACAGGTGACCGGGATTCAGGAATTGGTCGCGCACTCGGTCTCCGGCCTGTCGGCCGCCAGCGTCAGCGTCGTGGACCAGTATGGCAACGATCTTTCGTCGATCAGCGCGGCCGGAGCCGCCTCCACGCTTTCCGGAGGCATCCAGCAGGAACTCGCCGTGCGCCAGCAGTTGGCGGCCAGCGTTCGGCAGGAACTGGATGCGAGTCTGCAATCTTTCGTCGGGCAGGGGAACGTGTCGGTCGTAGTCAATCCGATCGTCTCATTCAACCAGGTGCAGCGTCAGCAGCATCAGGTGACCGCAGGCCCGGCGCTGTCCGCACAGGCATCCTCCTCGTCGGCCGCGGGCGTGAACGGAACGGGCGGCGTCGTGGGGCAGGCGGGAAAGAATCCCAATCTGCCCGCATATGCGCCGGCCGGGACAAACGGCGGCACCAGCGCCAACCGTTCAAGCACGACGAATTATGACAACAATTACGTGAACACGGTTACGACATACGCTCCCATGCAACTCGCCGGTTTCTCCGTCAGCGTGCTGCTCAACACGAAGGCGGTCCGTCTGACGCCGGCGCTGACCAAACAGATCCACGCCTACATCCAGGCGGCGGTCAGTCAGGGTGGAGCGGGCGTGAATGCTGCGTCGATTTCCATATTGGGCGTGCCTTTCGCGGCGACCGCAGGCAATCTGGCTATGCCGTCAGGCTTCGGCATATCGCCCTATGTCTACGGCGGCGTTGGCGGCGCCGCGTTGCTTGCGGGGGGCTTGCTGCTCTACGCGATGCGCTCGCGCCGGCGGAATCGCGCAACCGAGGAGGCGCTCGATTCCCTGTCGATGGCGAGTCTGTCCGGACCCGCACCTGAACCGCTCGAATTGTCCATTGCGCGCAAGTTGCAGGAATTGGCGCAGAGGCGGCCTGAGGCGTTCGCGTCATTACTGCGCTCATGGCTTGAGGACGAATGATTCTGGGTGGTGATGGGTTGTGAGACAGAACGCGCCGTACTCGAATCGACAGAAGGCCGCGATTCTGTTGATTGCGCTCGGTCCCGAAGCGGCGGCTGGCGTATACCGCCACCTGAAAGACGAGGAGATCGAGCAGTTGACACTGGAGATTGCGGGCATGCGCAGAGTGGAGAGCGTGGAGAGGATCGCCATTTTGGAAGAGTTTCATGAATTGGCTGTTGCCGAAGAGTACATTTCACAAGGCGGAATCGACTACGCGAGAGAGGTTCTGCAAAAAGCGGTCGGCGCGGAGCGGGCGCTCACGATCATAGAGCGGCTCACCGCATCGCTCCAGGTGCGTCCGTTTGAGTCCGCCCGCCGCGCCCATCCCGCGCAACTTCTGAATTTCCTGCAAAACGAGAGCCCGCAGACGATGGCTCTGGTGCTGGCGTATCTTGATCCAAAGCCCGCCGCGGCCATCCTGTCCGAGTTGCCCCAGCAGGTGCGTTATGAAGTGGCGCGCCGCATCGCGAATATGGATGCGATCAGTCCGGAGATCGTGAGCGCGGTGGACAGGGCTCTGGAAAACAAGCTGTCGACGGGTATCGCGGTGGACTCTGCGGCGGTCGGCGGCATCGATGCTATCGTAAAAATATTGAACGGCGTCGACCGAGCGACGGAACGAAGCATCCTCGAAGGGCTGGAACTGAGCAATCCGGACCTGGCGGAAGAGGTCAAAAAGCGCCTCTTCGTCTTTGAGGACATCGTTTTGCTGGACAGTCGTTCAATCCAGCGCATTATTCGCGATGTGGATCAAAATGATCTCCAACTGGCTCTGCGGACGGCCGGCGATGAAGTGAAAACCGTCATTTTCCAGAACATGTCCAAACGTATGGTGGAGACGTTCCAGCAAGACATGGAGTTTGCGGGCCCGGTGCGGCTGCGCGACGTAGAAGAAGCGCAACAGCGCATCGTGGCCCAGATACGCCGTCTGGAGGAGATGGGCGATATCGTGATCGCGCGGGGAGGAGGAGACGACATCCTTGTCTAGGATCGTTCATTCTGATCTCGCTGTCCTGCCTTTGCGCAAGATCGGGATCCCGGCGGAGTTTGCGGCGGAATCCGCGATCGGTCGCCTGGAGGACGCCATCTTGGCCAAACGGGCCGAGTGGGCGAGACTGGCGGAAGAAGTTGCCGCCAAACGCGCCGAGTTGGACGGGTTGCACAAACAGTTGGCCGATCTGATCGACGATGCGGAGCTAAAAGCCCGCGCTTTGCTGGAGGGCGCCAACCGCGAAGCGGATCAAATCCGGGAAGCGGCCGCGGCGTTGGGAAGAGCGGACGGTTTTCGCACGGGCTTCGTGGAAGCGCAGGTCGCCCAGGAGGATCTGGTGGCGCGGGCGCGGACGGCGGTTGTGCTTGCGGAACAAGAGCGTGTTGCGCGCGTCAAGTCGGCGGAGGAGTGGATCGCAAAACTTGCCGTCATGATCGCGCGGCGTCTTCTCGAACGGGAACTGCAGGTGGATGCGAATTATGTCCCGCGTCTGGTCGGCGAGCTGTTGTTGGAAGTCGATCAGTCCAGGCGGGTGGAGATTCGCGTTGCGGTCGGCGATTTTGCCCTGACGCTCGGCGAGCGTGAGGCGTTTGAGCGGATTCTCGGAGATCAGGCGGAGTGCATGATCAGTCCGGACCGGGCGCTCGAACAGGGTGATGTCGTCATCGCGACAGAATACGGGACGGTCGACGGGCGCCTGAAAACCCGTTTTGAGCTGGTGCGCCAGACCTTGGTCCAGGTCGCCAGGAGGTGGGAGCGCGATGGAACCACTCTTGGAGAAATATGATGAGGCGTTGCGCAAGGCGCGTCTGCACAAGCGGTACGGGCGCGTCGAAAAGGTGGTCGGATTGACGATCGAGTCGCGCGGCCCGGCGGCGCACGTCGGTGACATCTGCCGCATCCATTCTGATGACGGCCGGGTCTCCCCCTGCGAGGTGGTGGGATTTCGCGAGGATACGGTTCTCCTGATGCCGCTCGGTTTTGTCGACGGACTCGCGCCCGGCAGCAAGGTGGAGGCCGTGGGGGATTCCTTCTCCATAGGCGTCGGAGAAAACCTCATGGGGCGCGTGCTGAACGGACTGGGCGAACCGATCGACGGCCGCGCTCTGCCTGTTCGCAACAAGGTACGCGTACACCGCGATCCGCCCTCGCCGCTTGTGCGATCGCGCATCACGGAGCGGATGGCGACGGGAGTGCGCGTGATCGACGGGCTGCTGACGCTTGGACGCGGCCAGCGGATCGGGCTGTTTGCGGGCAGTGGCGTGGGAAAGAGCACCCTGCTTGGCATGATCGCCCGCGGCAGCGAGGCGGACGTCAATGTGATCGCGCTCATCGGAGAGCGCGGGCGCGAGGTGCGCGAATTGATCGAAAGGGACCTCGGAACGGCGCGGGATCAGTCGGTGGTGGTGGTCGCAACGTCTGACCAGCCTGCGCTCGTGCGCGTGAAAGGCGCGTTTGTCGCGACGGCCATCGCGGAGTATTTTCGCGACCAGGGGCTCCACGTGACGCTCATGATGGATTCTGTGACGCGCTTTGCCATGGCCCAGCGGGAGTTGGGACTCGCAATCGGCGAACCGCCGACGGCGAGGGGGTACACGCCCTCCGTGTTCGCGTTGCTCCCCAGGTTGCTCGAACGGGCGGGCTGTGCGCAGACCGGGTCCATCACGGGAATTTACACGGTCCTCGTTGACGGTGACGACCTACAGGAGCCGATTGCCGACGCGGTGCGCGGAATCCTTGACGGGCACATTGTCCTCAGCCGGGAACTCGCCAACCGGGCGCATTTTCCGGCAATCGATCCGCTTCACAGCGTGAGCCGCGTCATGCCGGACATCGTGACAGAGGAACATCAGAGTGCGGCCCGGCGGGTGCAACAGTGGCTGGCGGCAAAGCGCGAGGTGGAGGACCTGCTGCGGATCGGCGCCTATCAGAGCGGTTCGGATCCCGTCGTGGACGGAGCCCTGGCTGTCGAGACCGAACTGCTCGATTTTTTGCGCCAGACTGTGGCCGAATGCACAGACTTTTCTGATACGATCGGGCGGATGCTCGTCATGACAGAAGGGGGTGTGCAGCGTGATCAGTGAGTTTCGCGTGCGCCGCTTACGCCAATTGTATGAACGGTTACTGGATCAGGCGCGATTTCGGCAGCAACGCGCGGTGGCCGCGTTGGACGGGGAACGGGCGATGCTCATTTCCCTGAGCGAGGAGGCTGTCACCATGGAAGGCGACGATCTGTCAGGCAGCGCGACGATCGCCGATTTTGCGCAGCGGCGCGCGCATGCGGCGCGCCTGTGGGAGCGCATCGACCGCCAGAAACAGGTGGTCGCCGAACGGGAAGAGGATTTGGAGCAACAGCGGTCCCGGACACTGTTCGTCTATCGGGAACTCGCCGGTTGGGAGGCCCTGGAGCGCAGCATCGGCCTGAACGCCCGCCGTCAAGCCGAGAGAATGGATGTGCGCGAAGGAGATGATGCCGCGATTGTGCGCTATGCCCGGACTGTGCGAGAAGGCCGGTCCGGTGCGACTGCGCGGCGCTTCGTCCATGTTGTCGCCGGGAGGCGACCCTGATGGCCAGAAGGCAGAAGGATGGGCAGGCGGAACGGGTTCACCCGCTCGCGTGGATTTTTTATACCATACTGTTGCCTTTATTGTTTACCGTCGTTATGATCGGCGTCGCCCTGCAGATCTTCGGCTACAACGTGACGGGGGCGCTCGACGGCTATGCGGCGTCGCTGCCCGTCGTGGGCCGCCTGTTTTCTCCGGCGCGGGCCACGCAAAGCGCGCGGCCGCATCACGCGAATGTCTGGAAGGTGACCGCAGGGCGCGACGCGATCGCCCTGCGGTCGGCGCATCGCCAACTGGTCCAGTTGCAGGCTGAACTGGCGCGCGAAAAGACGGCGTCCGGCCGTTATTCACAACAACTGACGGCGGTGCGCGCGCAGTTGAAAGCATTGCAGGCAAAGCGCGCGGCCGCGGCCAAGGAAGGTCAGGTACTGGCGAATATGACGGCCAGTCAGGCGGCGCTCATCCTGATGCAGCAACCGATTGCCGCGCAGGTGCCGATTTTGCAGGCGATGAGCACTACTGACCAGGCGTCTCTGCTGGCGGCGCTGCCGCCAAAAACGGCGGCTCGCCTTTTGCAGGCGGGCGGGTGAACTGTTCAGCAGGACCGCCGCCGCAGTGTGCGACCGCGGCGGCTCAGCAGGGGATGCCGTTTGGATCGGTCGCGGACGTGGCGCGGGGCCGGAAGGAGGTGATGCAAGCCGGAGATTTCAGTGCGGAAGGAGGGCTTTGGGTGACTGGTTGGTGTACCAATCCTGGTTTTTTCGGGAATGTTTCGACGCAAAACGCGCGAGCTGCCGGCGGTTCCTCTCCAGGAAAAACGCGGGTGGGTTCCGCCGCGAGCGGACAGCCGTTTCGAGAGCGATTGCGCCGCCAGATTGCGCGAACCGGAGGCAGTGCGAACGGGAACGGGGATCACGCGAAAGCGGCGGTCCCGGCACGGTCGGGCGCCCGCGCTGTGCGGAGCGCCCGCAGGCAGGGCATCCATCGCCCGGCGGGCAAGTGGGCTGTGGTGCGGAAAACGGCCGGGGGAGATAAGCAAAAACAAGCGGCGCAATCTCTGCCCGCGCCGGGGGGGATTGGCTCCAGCGCAATTTACGCGGTGTCGCATGGCCAGCGCGCGGCGGCGTGCATGGTGCGGGCGCATCGTCCGATGGGCGATGCGCCCGGGGGGAAAATGATCGAAGCCGCGGTTGCGCGGCGATTGCTGTCCGCACAGCGGGGTCCGGTTGTTTTGCGCGCCGCACCGGGCCGCGCCGGACGACAGGACAAGCTGCCTGGGCACGGAGGCGCATTTTCGCCCTATGGAGCCGCCCATCTGCTCCCAACGGGTCCGCAGGCGACAAGGCCGACAGCCGACGGTTCTGCGCCGCACAGTCCTGCGCAGGCGGCGAATCCTGCCCCGAGTTTGTCTTCTGCATCGCTGACTGTGAACTCTGTAAACGCGCTATCGCGCCGCGTCTCCCGTCGCCTGGCGCCGTCTCCCGCCGTCCAGACGATCCAGACAGCGGCGGCGCAAGGGGCTGTTCTCTTGCGCCAAGCCGTCGTGCCGCCGCAGGTGACGCATGTCTCGCGCGCTCCGGCAGGCCGGCGGGTGGCCAGCACTGTAGGTTGGGTCGCCGCGGCAGCGCAGTTGGAGGCGGCGCCGCTTGGCGCAGAGCCATCCAACGCGGCGCCGTCTCCCAGCCTGACCGGTGCTGCGAGTGTATGGGGCCTGCGCGGCGCAAGGTCGGTCGCGCGCATTTCGTATTCGGCGCGCGCGTCTCGTCCGTCGTTGGGCGCGCGTACGTTGCTATCCGGCGCCGCATGGTCCGCACAGGCCGGGCGTGGGAAAGGCGCACTTGGCTCCCGTCGCTTCGGATTTTCCGTGAGGCGGGGAGCCGGATTTGCCGTCAAACGGAACGGCGTGCATCGACCGGCCGGCCGACAGTCGGACAGTCCGATCTTCCTGCCTGCGACAGGCCAGGGGGCACAGGCGGCAGGACGGGCGCCGGCAGTCCAGACAACGCAGGGCGCCTCCACGCCGCCGCCGGCGATTTTTGCGGACCGGGTTGCAGATAGCACGGTCCAGGTGTTGATGAGCCAAGTGAAACAGCTTGGCGTTACGGGTTCGTCCACCATGACCGTCACACTGATCCCGGGCAGCCTGGGCAAGCTGCGTTTCACGGTGGCGGCAAACCAAAACGGCGCTCTGGCGGTATCAATTCAGGCGGACACTGTTTTGGCGCAACACCTCCTGCGGCAGCATGTAGGCGAGCTGCGCAGCCAGTTGTCCGGGCAGGGCTACCGGGAGGTGAGCGTCGACATCGGTGCCGGGAGCGGGTCAAACGGCGCACCCGCGAACTGGAGCGGACGCAGCGCCGCGCACCAGCGCAGAATGTCCCCGCCGGTCGTTCATGCCGGCCTGACGGCGGGCGCGTACCACGATGCGGCCGCGAGAGAAGGATTTTTTGCGGAAGCGTAAATTTTTAAGGGATCCGGTTGTGATCCCGGGAGGAGGCAGTCGAATATGACGAGCGTGACAGGGACGGGGTCCGCGCTGGCGGGGTCCAACGCGAACCTCACGGCGGGATCCGCCGCAAGCCTTACGGCGCTGAACCCCGGCGGACAATT
This sequence comes from Bacillota bacterium, assembly GCA_021821225.1. Next base: position 16,057 of record JAKACR010000019.1, read on the forward strand.
GGGAGAGAACTCCTTTTTGCAGTTGCTGGTGACGCAACTGAAATACCAGAATCCGCTGCAGCCGCAGAGCAATTCCCAGTTTATCGCCCAGCTCGCCCAGTTCACATCGCTTGAGCAGATGACGAATGTCGCGACACAAGAAGCGAAGGCGGTTTCCGCCACGCAACAGCTCGCGGCCACATCGCAATTGGGCGCCGCCTTCAGCCTGCTGGGCGATACGGTCACCGTCGCGTCTTCTGGGCAGAGTGTCACTGGCGCAGTGACATCCGTGGCCAACCAGCAAGGCAGTGTCACGGTCACCATCAACGGACAGGCTTATCCGTTTAGCGCGATCGCGTCGGTGGCCAGGTAGCCGGAGGCGCGTGATGAACATTCTATCGCGTCCATCCTCATACGTTGGCGGCGTGGACAGGCCCGCGGCCGGACAACCTGTTGGGCAGCCCGTTGGGAAAACCGCTGGACAATCCACCGGGCAGGCGGCCGTTGCGAGTAGTGAAGGAGATTTTGCCCGGCAACTGCAGCAGGTGATGCGCACTCAATCGCGCGGCGTGGCGATCTCGGCGCACGCGGGGGCCAGGCTCCACGCGCGGGGAATTACGGTGACTCTCCACATGATGGAGCAATTGGCGCATGGGGCGGACCGGCTCGCGCAAAAAAACGCGCGTGAATCGCTGGTCGTCGTGGGGAATGTGGGGTTTGTCATGAATGTTCCCAACCGGACGGTGGTCACGGCGTTACCGTTGGCCGGTGCAGACGGACATGTGTTCACCAACATTGACAGTGCGCTGTGGCTGGGGGACATGTGATAAACCGAATTTTGTCATGCAAGTAACACCCGGGTGATTGAAATGAAAGGGGCCGGACCGCTTTGCGGGAGTCCCAGGAGTGCCGCCGACTGACCGAGACGGCATGAACAGGAGGAGGATGGACAGATGCTTCGTTCGATGTACTCAGCCATTTCCGGGATGAATGCATTTCAAACGCAGTTGGACGTCGTCGGCAACAATATCGCCAATGTCGATACGACAGGATTCAAGGCGAGCCGTGTCGAATTCAGTGATATCCTGAGTCAGACGCTCGCGAACGCCGCCGCCCCCGCGCCGGCGAACATCGCGGGTCCGGGCGGCATTAATCCGCAGCAGGTCGGGCTGGGCGTGAACGTTGCCGCGATCAGCACGCCATTCACGCAGGGCGCGGACCAGCAGACGGGAGTGCCGACGGATGTGGCGTTGGACGGATCCGGATTTTTTATTGTCAGCCCGTCGGCGCAGTCAAACATCCCGGCCACGGTCGACCAACCGCCGACAACGACGGCCGTCGGCAACAACCCGGTGTATTACACGCGCGCGGGAAACTTTACCGTGGATGCCAGCGGAAATGTCACGCTGCCGGACGGGTCGAAGCTGCTCGGCTACCTCTCCGGCACGACGCCGACGCCCGCACAACCGTCGCAGTTGTCGGCCGTCAACATCTCCGTCCGCCAGGCGCTGCCCGGCGGAGGCACGGCGGTGGTTCCGGGGAATTTCACAATCCAGCCGAACGGCACGATCACCGTTACGGACCCTTCGACCAATCAGGTGGTGGAAACCTGGGTGGTTCCGCTGGCCAACTTCTCCAATCCGGGCGGGTTGGCAAAGGCGGGGAACAATCTGTACGCCGCGACGGCAAACTCAGGAGGCTTTACGGGGGCCGCCGTTCCCGGAGCGTACATGGGACAGGCGGGACAAAACGGCCTGGCGAATTTCCGTCCTGGCGCGCTGGAGGCGTCCAATGTCAACCTGACACAGGAATTCACCAACATGATCGTGGCGCAACAGGGATTTGACGCCAACTCAAAGGTGATCAACACCGACAACAACATCCTTGCGACAATCCAGACATTGCAGCAACAGGCCTGATCGGCGGCAAAGGGGGTGGCCAACACTTGGTGACAGTGACCCGGATGAACGGCGAGGTTTTCGTGTTAAATGCGTTGCTGGTCGAACGGGTGGAGGCCACTCCCGATACTGTCGTCACGCTTCTGTCGGGCAAGAAGTTCGTGGTGCGGGAAACGGCGTCCGAACTGGTGGCTATGGTGACCGCATACTATCAGCGCGTCGGACTGTTGCCCGGACTGGCGGCGGCAGGACGGCAAGCGGGGGATAGCGATGAATCTTAAGAAGCGTTCCATGTTGATCACAGCCTCTGCCATCGTATTGACGACGGCGGCAATCGGCGCGTACAAGGCGTTCGGCAGTTCCGGCCAAGGGCGGCAACCCCCGTCTCTGGCGCAGTTGCAAAAGTGGCAGTTCTCGCTGCCGCAGATGACGACCAACCTTCAGGGCAGCAGCATCATCCAGATCACCTTTACGTTGCAGGCGCCCAATGCGACGGTGTTCGCCGAGTTGCAGCAGAGTTCGGCCCAGATCCAGGACGCGGCGGTCGGGGTGCTCCACAGGTTGACGGGGTCCGAGGTGATGAGACCAGACGGGCGCCAGGTGATCAAGCGACTGCTCGCAAAGCGCGTTGATTCACTGCTGAGATCAGGGCGCATCACTACGGTGTACATCGATTCCATGATCGTTCAGTGATGTGCGCGATTGATCGGGAGGTAAACGAAATTGGTCGATATTCTTTCCCAAGGCGAGATTGACGCGCTGTTGAGCGCACTGAGTTCAGGCGAACTGTCGGCCGAAGACGCGCGGCGCAACGATGAGACCGGACGCTTGCGCGCCTACGATTTTCGCCGCGCCATGCGGTTTTCCAAAGACCACCTGCGTTCGATCTCGCGCATCTATGAACAGTACGCGCGGCTTCTGGCCACCTACTTTGCCGTGCAGTTGCGCCTGCCGGCGCAGATTCAGGTGGAGTCCGTGACACAGTTGCCGTATGTGGAATTTGCGCGTTCGCTTCCGACGGAGACTGTCTTGCACCTGATCGATGTGAGGCCGTCGGGCGGCAAGTTTTTGCTCGAGGTGTCCCCCGAGGTGGCGTCCGCTCTGCTCGACCGGTTGCTCGGAGGCATGGGACAGGCCGATACGCTTCAACGCAAGCTGACCGACATTGACATCCAGGTGATGGAGCGCCTGTTTGCGCGCTCGTTGCCCTCTCTCTCGTCCGCGTGGAGCGGCGTTGCCGATATGCATTTTACCTATGATAGTCTGGAGATGAATTCGCAATTTATACAAATCGCGAATCAAACGGATGTCGTGCTTGTCGTATCATTGTCCGTGGCGATTGGAACGGGTTCGGGCATGATGAATGTCTGCATGCCGCACACCGTCCTTGAACCGATCATGCCGCGCCTGAGCAGCCGGTTTGTCCTGGCCGGACAGAACGACGCGCCCCAACAGCCGTCCGACGAGCTTGTCCGGTACATGAATCAGGTCACCGTGACGATAAAGGCGGAGATCGGCAGTGCGCGGGTGCGCTTTGACCAGTTGCTCGGTCTGCAACTGGGCGATGTCATCGCGTTGGAACAGCCGATCGAGGATGATCTGTCCATAAAAGTCGGCGAAAAGCTGACGTTTCGCGGTCGTCCGGGCACGCGGCGCGGCCATTATGCGGTGCGAATCACCCGGGCGGTGGGGGATGGTGACGAGAATGGGCGATGAGCCGCTGAATCAGGACCAGATCGACGCACTCTTGCAAGCGAACCTGCCTGCGCAAAAAACGGGCGATTCGTCTCCGGTCGACCTGGACGCCGTGGGTGAGATCAGCAATATCGCTTTTGGAACGGCGGCCACGACACTGTCCGTCCTGCTGAACCAGCGGGTTCTCATCACAACGCCGATGGTTAGTCTGGTCGCGGCGGGCGATCCGGACACGGATTATCCTCCTCCTTACGTGGTGGCGGAGGTGGAGTACACGCAGGGGTTGAAAGGGGTCAATATCCTCGCGATCACGGCGCAAGACGCGGCCGTGATCGCCGACCTGATGTTAGGCGGCGACGGGAGTGCACCGGTCGCTGAACTGACGGACCTTCATCTGAGCGCTGTCGCGGAGGCGATGAACCAGATGATGGGGTCGGCGGCCACGTCGCTGGCGACCATGCTGAAGCACCCTGTCAACATCTCTCCCCCGGCGGTGCGGATGGTGGACGACAGCCACCTGTCGAGCAGCATCGTGCATCCGCCCGACACATCGACGGTCAAGGTTTCCTTTCAATTGAAAGTCGGCGACCTGATCGATTCGAAGATCATGCACATCGCCCCTCTCGGGTTTGTCGCGCAACTCGTGCGGCAGGTGAGGGTGGCGGGCGCGATAGAGCATGCACCGGCTCCGGCCTCGCCCCCGGAACCGACCGGGAAGGCGGCGCAGACGGGCACGCGCGGCGCGTTCCCGCGGGCGCCGGACGTTGTGCGCGAGCAGTCTGCCGGGGGAAATGAGGGCGGCGGCGTTCTTTCGGAGGCGGAAGAACGGGAATTGGAGCAAACCGGAGCGATATCCAGGCGCGCAGGGGGCGGCGTGCCGCCGGATGACGGGCATTTTCACGTGGAGTCGGCGCAGTTCTCGGATTTTGAGGAGCAGTCGACGGTTCCGGCGGGCCGCAACCTCGATTTGTTGCTCGATATTTCCCTGGGCGTGACAGTGGAACTGGGGAGGACGCGGAAATTGATCCGCGACATTCTCGACCTGGCGAAAGGGTCGGTTGTGGAACTGGATACGGTGGCGGGCGAACCTGTGGACATTCTTGTCAACGAGAAATTGATCGCGCGCGGCGAAGTCGTGGTCATTGACGAGAACTTCGGCGTGCGCGTGACCGA
>JAKACR010000267.1 GCA_021821225.1 Bacillota bacterium
AGTGTGACGGGCACGGCGAGTTGCAGCATCGAGCGGACGGTTGCGCGCCACGGTTCCGGAAAACCTGTCTGCGGCGGCAGCACAAGTGTGTTCACATGCATTTTCCGCCTGTATACGATGTACATGTAAGCGCACCCGGTGAGCTCTCCCATGATCATGCCGGCTGAAATGCCCGCGGCGGCAAATTCGAGCCCCTTTGCCAACGAGAGGGATGCGATGATCCAGATGCCGACGATGCGAACCACCGTTTCGAGGATGGAGGCGACAGACGGCGTCGACATGATCTGCAGACCCTGGAAGTAGCCGCGCAGGACGGACGATAGGGCTATTATAGAAATTATCGGGATTAATGTGATGAAGGGGATGAAGGCACGCGGGTCCGTGAACATACGGGATGCGATCCAGCGGCCGAACAGCAGCAGCAGCGCGGTCGTCACGGCGGACAGCAGACCGGTTGTGGTGAAGCCGATGGCCAGGACGCGGCGGATTCTGCGCCGGTCTCCGCGCACAAGCGATTCGGCGACCAGCTTGGAAATGGCGACGCCCATGCCGGCCGAGACGATGGTGAGCAGCAGTGTGAGGGCGGGGAATACCATTTGAAACAGGCCGATGCCTTCGGCGCCGATCAACCGGGTGATGGCGATGCGGTAGACAAAGCCCAGGACGCGCGTCACAAGGCTTGCCCCGATCAGGATAGAGGTGCCGGCGATGAACGACTGCCGCTGCATGGTCCGTTTCCTCCTCGGGGACATGGGATAAAGTCCGTACAGCAGGCGCCCCAATCCTGCCTATCGTGTTTGAGGCTTCAGTCAAACACGATAGGCACTGTAGTGCGCCTGCCGAAATTTGGTTTATCCCATATCCCCTCAATGATACGGCCGGATGGCCTGATCGATTTTTGGAGGACGTGGGAGCACGTGAAATTCGGCGGGTGAATGTCACCTGTACGAACTGCCGCGGGCGCGTCCACCTGCAATTGAACCTATGCCGGCAAGTCCGCAGATAGACTTGCGGCAGTTGTCCGAAAGGGGGCGGGAACGCTGTGGCGCTGGGTGTGCGAAGACCTGCGTATCCGCTTGCGCGCGGCACGGCGGGATGCGACAATATGGACAGTGGAAGGGGCGGCGCGAGGGATGGAACCTTCACAGAGATCGGCGGATAGCCAGAGGATGAACGTGTTTGGCGCTGGACTTTCGAACGGGGGCGCATGGCGGGACAGCTGTCCGGACAGCGGGACGTCCGCACGACAGCCGATGAAGCGGACGCGCGTGTTCGGCGTTTATGAAGAGGCGGCGCGGCTTGAGCAGGGGCGCGTCGCGGCGCACGCGGATGTTCCGCGGCGGCGCATGGTGTTTGCGCGGCCGACAGAGGACGATGTGCGGTGTGGGGAGCCTGCACCGCCATCTGAGATGACTGAGGCGCTTGAGACGGAGCGGGTGACGGAGAACGTGGAGCCCGCGGTGGATGAGTCACCTGTGGAGAACGTGGAGCCTGTGGAGGACGTAGAGCCCGCGGAGGATGAGCCGCCTGTGGTGGACGAACCGCTGTTGCCGAACCCGCTGGACGCGCCGCCCACCGAGGACTTGGTCTATCTGCTGGACAACAAGGTGCAGGAGTTTGGCCTGCTCGGTTATGGCCATGTGACGCGGACGGATCTTTGGGAGTACTTCAAGCGCCTCCGGAAACGCCGTCCAGGCAATCTGCACGAACTGGTCAATGGCATTCTCTGCCTGCAGCCGCAGGCCTTCATGAACTTCACGCTGCAGCAGTCTTACCGCGCGCCAGCCATCCGGATGGAGGACTTCCGGATGGAGGACTTCCAGATGGAGGACTTCCAGATGGACTGTTTCTCGCCGACTGAGGACGGAGCCGACTGACCGCGGGGGAACACATGTCACCGCCAGAGAACGGGCGCACGACCGTCGGCGGCATGAAAAGGGCCGGAGCGCAAGGCGCGGCGGCAAAGACGCGGCGGCGCGTTGACTCGCCTGTTTGAGGCGGCGTATACTGGATGCACTGACACTTGGGAGGAAAAGTATGGTTAAAAGGGGACGGCTCACGGCCCTCATCGTCATCATTGCGATCATTTTTGGCCTGATCGTTTCGAGCGGGGGATATTTGGCGAGCAAAATTCCGCTCGGCCTGGACCTGAAGGGCGGATTTAACATATTGTATCAGATCGGCAACCCCAACCAGCATGTGACCGCGAACGATGTCCGCGCGACTGTCGCGACGCTCACGAACCGCGTGAACGCCCTCGGGGTGTCGTCGCCCCTGATCCAGGTGGTGGACGGCACGCGCGTGAACGTGGCGCTGGCCGGATCGTTCAACCAGACATCCGCGCGCCAGTTTCTCTCCAAACCGGCGAACCTCGAGTTCAAGTCGACGTCGGGCAAGGTGCTTGCCACCGGGTCCGACCTTGTGAGCAACGCGCACTACACACCAGATCCGACAACCCAGGCGCCCGATGTGGCGATCCAGTTTAAGAACCCCGCGTTGCTGCGGGCGATCAGCCAGAAGTACCTCGGCAAGCCGATGGCGATCTGGTTTGACGGGAAAGAGTTGGGGGCTCCTCCGACGATTAGAAATGTGATCACCAATGGCCAGGCGGTGATCACAGGCATGGCGTCGGTCAAGGCCGCGCAGCAGCTCGCAAACCTGCTGAACGCGGGCGCGCTGCCGCTGCCCCTGCACGTGCTGTCGTCGATGAGCGTCGGCCCGACCCTGGGACAGGCGGCGCTGCAAGCCACGCTGATCGCCGCGCTGGTCGCCGTGATCGCGATTTTCGCGTTCATGCTGCTCATCTACCGGTTGCCGGGGCTGATCGCGATTTTCTCCCTGTGCGCCTATGGCTATGTGATCATCGCCGTCTTTGCCGGCTTTCCCGTCACCCTGACCCTGACCGGTCTCGCGGCGCTCGTGCTTGGGATCGGGATGGCCGTCGACGCCAATATCATTACGTACGAGCGGATCAAGGACGAGCTGCGGCGCGGACGTTCGCTGCAGTCCGCGGTCATCACCGGCCAGCGCAAAGCGCTGCGCACCATCCTTGATTCCAATACGACGACACTCATCGCCGGCATTGTCATGTACATTTACGGTTCCGGCGATGTCCGCGGCTTTGCCGTCGCGCTCATCGCCAGTATCATTATCAGCCTGCTGACCGCGGTGTTTCTCAGCCGCGGCATGCTCATGCTGCTCACCCGGTCCAATCTGGTCAGGAATGCATGGTGGTTCGGGCTCGGCGGGAAAAAGGAGGCGGCGGGGCAATGATTCGGTTTCCCATCGTGCAAAAACGCAAATGGTTCTTCCTGCTGTCCGGTTCCATCACGGTTGCGGGGCTGATTGTCCTGCTCCTCTTTGGACTGAATATCGGGACGGATTTCAAGGCCGGATCGCGCGTGCAGATCGTGCTGAACCAGCCGTTTCACGCGGCGCAGGTGCGCCAGGCGTTCGCCATGGCCGGCCTGCCTGTCGGTCCGCAGGGTATCACGTCAGCCGGCAAGAACAACGAGATGGCGGTCGTCATGCTCGGTTACCGCCTGACCAACGCGCAGGAAGGCCGGATGAACACCGCCGTCAAAAAGGTGTTCCCGAAATCGATCGGCAGCGAGGTGAACGCCGTCTCGCCCGTGATTGCCCAGCAACAGTCCCGGATGGCTGTCTACGCGGTCCTGCTCGCCAGCCTCGGTATCGTCGTGTACGTGGCGATCCGTTTTGAATACCGGTTTGCGGTTGCCGGCATCGTGGCGCTTTTGCACGATGCGTTCATCGTCATCTCCGTTTTCGCGCTGCTGCGCATCGTGGTCGATCTGCCGTTCATCGCGGCGGTACTGACGATCGTCGGCTACTCCATCAACGACACGATCGTCATTTTCGATCGCATCCGCGAGAATTTTCGCGCCGAGAAACCGAAGACGAAGGATGAACTGGTGCAACTTGTCGATCGGTCACTGTGGCAGACCATGACGCGCTCGATCAATACGGTGCTCACTGTGTTGTTCGCGGCGCTGTCACTGTTTTTCTTCGGCGGCGACCCGATCCACAACTTCTGCTTCGCCCTGCTCATCGGGCTTGTCAGCGGCGCGTACTCATCCATCTTCATCGCGAGCCCGATCTGGGTTATCTGGCGCTCGCGCAGCCTGCGGGGACAGGGAACCAGGACCGCAGCGCAAGCAAAATGATCCCAACATATCCTGTATAAGGCTGTTTAAAAAGAGGGCAAAACTCCCCGGCGCATTGCCGCGTCATCGCCAGAAATGCTCCCTCACGTACCCGAAAACGTACGCTCGGTCCGCATTT
>JAKACR010000268.1 GCA_021821225.1 Bacillota bacterium
CGGGTTGCGCAAATTGCGGGGCGATCTTTGCGCGCGCCTTGGCGTCGATCTTCCGCATCTGTCCATGGGCATGTCGGACGACTATGAACTGGCTGTCGAGGAAGGGGCGACGCTGGTGCGCATCGGCCGCGCGCTTGTGCTGTGAAGTTGCGGGGGCGCGAGGTTGCGGACAAGGGGACTTTATCACACGTCCCCGAGGCGGGCGGACAGGGTTTTTTGCGCCGGAGGGCGCCCGGAAAGAGGAATGCGGGAAAATGTGTCGAATATAACCTTCACGCATGGCGAAGACGCGCTGATTTTGTTGTTTTCGCTGCAAGAAGGAGATGAGACCATGTTGAACAGAGTCATGAATTTCCTGGGACTGGGCGATGATATGGAAGATGACGAAGTCGCGGAAGAGAGCGCGTATGAGCCGGAGGCCGAAGCGGCCACGGGCGGCCGGCGCGCTGCGACAGTGGTGAATCTGCACACGCAAAAGCAGGTGCGCGTCGTGCTCGCCGAACCGAGCGTGTACGAGGATGCGCAGGCTGTGGCGGATCACCTCAAGGGCCATCGCTCGATCATCGTCAATCTGCACCGCTGTCCGTATGACCAGAGCCTGCGGATCGTGGATTTTTTGAGCGGATGCGTGTATGCTGTCGGCGGAAGCATGCAAAAGCTCGGGCATCACATCTTTCTGTGCGCTCCGGACAATGTGGACATTCAGGGCACGATCAGCGAATATTTGTCTGGAGAAGGCAGACGTATCTGAGGTGACGCGGTGCTTACGCTGTACGTGTTGATCGACTGGGCTCTGCGCCTTTACGGTTATGCGCTGTTTGCGCGCATCCTGATGAGCTGGTTCCCGGATCTTGGCGAGATGTCGATCGGCAGAATCCTGATTTCCATCACGGAACCGTATTTTGCACCGTTTCGCCGTTTCATTCCGCCTCTTTCCCTGGGAGGCATCTATCTCGATATCGCATCATTGGTTGCCCTAATCGCCTATATGTTTGTGGATCGGGCCGTTCTCTGGCTGGTGCAGTCGGTGTTGCAGATGTTCGGGGTACTCTAGCGTGCGCCCGGATGTCGCAGTCCACGTCCGGTCTGAAGAGCGTCCACTGTTTTCGCGGTTGCGTGAATTGGCGGCGCGCGCGGAAGAAAGCGCCCAGCCGGCGCTGACGCATTTTTTGACGCCGAGAGAGGCGCGCATCGCCCGGATGGCCGCCGGTGTGGAGGGAGCGGTCTGCAAGTGCTTCGGCGGTTACGACGGTGCGGAACGCGTGCGCGCATCATTCGGTACTGATCGTTTTCCGCGCTTGGACCAGGAGTGGGGGATTGTCTGCCTGTGCGCACAGGTCGGGCGCGGGGAACCGGCACCTGCGCACGGGGATGTGCTCGGATCGCTGATGAACCTGGGATATCAGCGGGAGCGGATGGGGGATGTGCTCGTTTCCGCCGGCGAGATTTACGTCTTTCTTGAGGAACCGGCCGCAAAGACGGTCCTGCGCGATTGGTCGCGCGCGGGAAAAGCGTCGCTCAGGACGGCGCGCTGCGCTGTTCCGCCGCTCGACCAACTGCCGCGCCCCCGGACGGTCGAACGCGTGGTGACCGTGCGCAGCCTGCGCCTGGATGCGTTTGTCGGGCACGCCTTCGGCATGTCGCGGACCAAAGCGCTCGATCCCATCCGCGCTGGCCGCGTGTCGCTGAATTTCGCCGTCTGCGAGGATCCGGCGGAAGAAGTGGAACCGGGGGACGTGGTTTCCGTCCGCGGGTTCGGCAGGGCCATGGTGGTTGCAACGGAGGGGGAGTCCCGCTCCGGACGGATTTTTGTGAGAATCGCGCGTTTCTTGTAATTGAGCCCGGTGCCGCAAAGACTGGCAGGAGGTCGTGTGAACAATGCCATTGACGCCGCTTGACATCCACAATAAAGAATTCAAGCGTTCCATGCGCGGATACAACGAGGACGAGGTGAACGATTTTCTTGACAGGATCATCAAGGATTACGAGGCGTTGATCCGGCAGAACAAGGAACTGGAAGAGCGCAACTCGCACCTGGAGGAACAGATCAAAAACTTTCGCGCGATGGAGGACTCTCTTAGCAAGTCGATCATGCTTGCGCAGGAGACGGCGGAGGAAGTGAAGGCGAACGCCCGCAAGGAGGCGCAACTGGTGATCCGCGAAGCGGAAAAAAACGCCGACCGGATTGTCCAGGACGCATTGAACAAAGCGCGCAGCTCGGCGCTGGAACTGGATGAGGTGAGGCGGCAGGCCGCCGTGTTCCGGGCGCGTTTTCGCTCGCTCGTGCAGGCGCAGTTCGAGATGCTGGAGTCGGCCGATTGGCAGGAAGTTGCGTCCGACGAAAACGAGTGATATAATATTTGGAACATCGCGCCAGGAGAGCCCGGATCGTTGGAGGTACTGCGTCACCGCGCGTCTGCGTCCCTTGGGATGTGGACGTTTTTGTATTCTCGTGGAGGGATAGGGAATGTCGTACGATCATACGTTGAATTTACCGCGAACGGATTTTCCAATGCGGGCGAATCTTCCCCAGCGCGAGCCGCAAATTCTTGATAAATGGGCGAAAATGGATCTGTACCGGCGCGTTCAGGAAGGCGCGCAGGGCCGTCCCAGGTTCATTTTGCATGACGGACCGCCTTACGCCAACGGCGATACGCACCTTGGGCACGCGTTGAACAAAATTTTGAAGGATTTCATCGTCAAGTTCAAGACGATGGACGGGTTTGACGCCCCCTATGTGCCTGGCTGGGATACGCATGGGCTGCCGATTGAAAACGCGATTATCAAGTCGCAGAAGATCGACCGCACGGGTATGGGCGCGGTGGCGTTTCGCGAGGCGTGCGCTGAGTACGCGAAGCGGTTTATCGATATCCAGATGGAGCAGTTTTTGCGCTTCGGGATCCGCGGCGATTTTTCCCGCCCGTACGTGACAATGGACCCGGCTTACGAAGCCGAGCAGATTCGCGTCTTTGGCGCGATGGCGGAGCGCGGCTATATCTACAAAGGTCTGAGGCCGGTGTACTGGTGCCCGTCTTGCGAGACGGCGCTTGCGGAAGCGGAGATCGAGTACGAGGAGAAACAGTCGCCGTCCGTCTACGTTGCCTTCCCGGTGCAAGACGGCAAGGAAGTCTTGCCGGCGGGCGCCGACGTGGTGATCTGGACGACGACGCCGTGGACGCTTCCCGCCAACGCGGCAATCGCGGTCGGCGCGGAGTTTTCCTATGCCGTGGTCCATGCAAACGGCCGTCTGCTGGTGATCGCGCAGGAGCTTGTGGCGCGCGCGCTTGGAGAGATGGGACTGGATCCCGTTCAGGCGACGGTGGTGGACCGGCTTTCTGGAAGGGAGCTGGAAGGCGTAGTCTGCCGGCATCCCTTTTACGATCGCCCCAGTCCTGTCATTCTCGCGGAACACGTCACACTCGACGCGGGGACGGGCGCGGTGCACACGGCTCCCGGCCACGGCATGGACGATTACATGGTCGGATTGAAGTACGGACTGCCCGTTCTCGCGCCAGTCGATGACAAGGGGCGTTTCACGGAAGAAGCGGCGCCGTTTGTCGGCCAGTTTTACGCGAAGGCGAACCGCGCCATCACGGCTCATCTGCAGGAGCGCGGGGCGCTGTTGGCCGAACGGGAGTTTTCCCACCCGTATCCGCACTGCTGGCGTTGCAAGAATCCCGTCATCTACCGGGCGACAGAACAGTGGTTCGCTTCCATCGCGGATTTCCGGCAGACGATGCTCGACGAGGTGGAACGGGTGGACTGGCTTGTCCCCTGGGGCAAGACACGCCTGCACAACATGGTAAAGGATCGGGCCGACTGGTGCATCTCGCGCCAGCGTGCGTGGGGTGTTCCGATCCCCGTCTTCTACTGCGAAGACTGTGGCGAAACCGTGCTCACCCGGCACACGGTGGAACACGTTGCGCAGTTGTTTGCAAAGCACGGGTCACAGGCGTGGTTTGAGCGACCGGCGGAAGAACTGCTGCCGGAGGGCGCCGCGTGTCCAGGTTGCGGCGGACGCCGCCTGCGCAAGGAGACGGACATCATGGACGTGTGGTTTGATTCCGGGTCCAGCCACGCGGCCGTTTTGCGGCAGCGCGCGGAACTCGCGTGGCCGGCCGATCTGTACATCGAAGGGTCCGACCAGTATCGCGGATGGTTCAATTCGTCACTCTCCACGGCGGTCGCCGTCTACGGCCAGGCTCCCTACCGGCAGGTGGTGTCGCACGGTTTCACGCTGGACGGAGAGGGGCGCAAGATGTCCAAGAGC
>JAKACR010000269.1 GCA_021821225.1 Bacillota bacterium
GGAGCTGCAAACCGAGCATTGCACACACACTGAGCGCCCGCGCCATCGACATGCCGTACAAATCCGGCACGCGCACAGCGCCGGACGGTTGCGCCGATCCGGTTGTCGCAAATGTGACCGCGCTGCCCGTCACCTCGCGTGCGCCAGCCGCCGGCCACTGCCGCATCACCCGCCCTTTCCCGCCGATCGGGGTGCCGATGAATCCAGCGGCGCCGAGCTGGCGTACGGCCAGCGCCGGCGAGTCGCCGACGACATCCGGGACGGCGGCGTAAGTCACCGTCTGCGTCCGCACCGGGAGCACGGCGCCCATTTTGCCGTCGGGCGGAACCTGCATGTACTGCAGGGATTTTTGCAAAACAAATTTGGCGGCGGGCGAGGCGACATCATTGCCAAACTGAATGGTGTTGTGCGGCTCGTTCACCGTGACGATGATGTCGAACACCGGATGGCTGGCGGGAACAAACCCGACAAACGAAAGATTATAGCGATTCTGATAGTACCCGCCGTCAGGCTTCGGGATGTTGGCGGTTCCCGTCTTTCCCGCCAGATTGTACCCGGGAATGTACGCTTTTAGCGCCGGGTCCTGATTGACATCCTGCACCATCACACGGGCGATCTCGCGCATGATGGAAGCCGGGGCGACCTGTCTCACGGCGCGCGGCTGCCTGTCGTACACCACACGGCCGTCCGGCGCGACGATCTTTTGCACCACGTAGGGCGTGTACAGACTGCCGCCGCTCGCCACGGCCCCGACCTCCTGCAACTGCTGGACCGGCGTGACCGCGAGGCCCTGTCCGAAGGTGGAGGTCGCAAAATCGACCGCGTTGATGTGGTGCGGATCAAACAGGATCGAGGTTCCCTCGCCCGGCAGGTCGATCCCGGTCGGCTTGTCCATGCCGTAAAGGTGGATGTAGCGGGCGAGCGTCAGTGGCCCTTCCGCCTGGCCGATGTGGATGAAGCCGGTGTTGCTTGAGTAGATCATCGCCTGGCGGTAGGAAATACGGCCCCAGCCCCACCAATTCCAGTCGTGGATCGGTACGCCGTTTACATAGTCGACACCCGACATGTAGGTCTGATTCAGGTTGATGGCGTGCGTCGCGAGCGCGCCTGTCAGCGTGACGATCTTGAACGTCGAACCGGGTTCAAACGGATCCGAGATCGCCCAGTTCGTGTCGAGCGTCGACGCCGGATAGAGCCAATAGTTATTGGGATTATAGTTGGGCAGCGCCGCCATGGCGAGCACGGCTCCGGTATTCGGGTCGCCGACGATAATCGCCGCGTGCGCGGGATGAAAACGGCGCGCAATGGTGGCGAGCGCCTGCTGCGCGTAGTGCTGCACCGCCGCATCGATCGTCAGATAGACGCTGTCGCCGTTTTGTACGGCGTGCGTTATGACCGGTTGAAAGGGAAGCGGATTGCCAAGACTGTCCTGCAAGAAACGCTCCGATCCGGGAGTGCCCGTCAGATATCGGTTGTACTGCAACTCCACTCCCGCCACGCCATTTCCACTCTGATCGACAAACCCGATCACGTGGGAGGCGAATGAACCGCCGGGGTAGATCCGTCTGTACGTCTGGTGAGGATTGATGTCGCCGCTTAAGCCAAGTTGCTTGAACACCGCTATGATCCGCTGCTCGCGCATAAGCGAAACATTCACCAGGTAGGGATACAGGCGCAGCCACGGCACATCCTTGCGCATCAATTGCGTCTGCAGCAACGCCTCCGGCGCTCCGGAGGCGCGACTCAGTCCCCGCGCCAGCGCTTGCACCACGGCCGGTCCCTGCGCCTGAATCGCGCGGATATCCATGTCCATATCATAGGCTGGCACGTCAAATGCGAGACGATCGCCGTTCGCATCGTAGATGGCGCCGCGCATCGGCTTGATCAGCCGGACTGTCGACCACTGCTCGCTCCCTTTCGCCACCACATGGCGATCGAGATTCTGCACGTATGCAATGCGCGTGACAACCACGGCAAACAAGACGATGAATCCTGTGCGAAGAAACACGCTGCGCACAGATGTCACGCGCCGGTTCATCTTCCGGATGAGCCGACTGTCACTGGCGTCGCGGGCTGCATCTTCAGTTTCCCTTCCGCGATGGCCAGAATGCGCGTCGGAGCGGACAACTGGTAAACGGTGGATTGCAATGAGGCGTCGATGGCCTGTTGCTGCACCGCCTGGGCCTCCATGGCTTGTAAATGATAATTATTGGCGACCAGCGACGCATACTGATTGACCAGAAACGCCGCGATCGCTCCGCAAATCGCTATGGATGCGATCACGCCGAGACGGTCCCTCGTCTCCCGTCGCGCGACCAGTTCCGCCTGCGGTCTGGCGGGCGCAGCAGATGTCCGCACGGCCTGCCCTTTTGCCGCGAGTCTGGCGCGCGAGGAGGGCATCGTCGCGTCATCCTGCATGGATCGTAACGCCATCATGATTTGTCCGACACTCCCATCCGGCGATCTATGATTTGACTGACTAAAATTTGACTGCCGTTCACAGGCGCTGCGCGACGCGCAGTTTTGCCGAACGCGCCCGCGGATTCGCCGCAATCTCGTCGTCCTGCGGCAGGATCGGCCTGCGCGTGACGATGCGCAGCGTGGCGCGGTGCCCACAAACGCAGCGGGGTAGTCCGGGAGGACAGACGCAGTCTCTGGCGGCATGCTGGAACGACTGCTTGACCAGCCTGTCCTCCAGTGAATGAAAGGTGATGATCGCCGCCCGGCCCCCGCCCGCCAGGATCTGCGGCAACTGCTCCAGCAACGCGCTTAGTGCCCCCAGTTCATCATTGACAGCGATGCGCAACGCCTGGAAAGTCCGCTTTGCGGGATGCGGGCCCTCCCGTCGCGCGGCCGCCGGGATGGCCGCCTTGATGATGTCCACCAGTTGCCCTGTAGTTTCGACAGGCGCGCGCGCGCGCGCCTCGGCGATAAACGCGGCAATTCTTGCCGCCCAGCGTTCCTCGCCGTAATCGCGGAGGATGCGCGCCAGTTCAGCAACAGAAGAGTCTCGCAAAAAATCGGCCGCCGTCCGGCGCTGCGAGCGGTCCATACGCATATCGAGCGGGGCGTCCGCGCGGTAGGTGAACCCCCGTTTCTCGTCGTCCAGTTGCGGCGACGACACCCCGAGGTCGCACACCAGTCCATCCACCTTCGCCACGCCCGCTTCTTGCAGGTGCTGCGGCAGATCGCGAAAATCTCCCCGAACGAGCCTGACCCGCCCGCGTTCTGCGCCGAGCCAGCTTTGCGCGTGAGCGATCGCCCGTTCGTCGCGATCCACGGCGATCACTCGCCCACAAGGCGCGCTTTGCGCAAGCAACTCCCGTACATGGCCGCCACCGCCGAGCGTGGCGTCCACGTAAACACCGTCCGTTACGGGGCAAAGGGCGCGCACCGCCGCTTGCCGCATGACTGTCACATGAAAGAACTCCCCGGACTCCGGCACGGTCACCCTCCGTCGTTACAGATCGAGATCCACCAGACCCGCGGCCACCTCGCCAAACGATTCGGCCGCGCTATCCGAATAAGTTTTCCAGGTTTGCGCATCCCAAATCTCCACCCGGTTCCCCACTCCGATGACAGAACAATCCTGGCGGATCCCAGCGTATTCGCGAAGATTGGCCGGAATCACCGTACGCCCTTGCCTGTCCAATTCACAATCCGACGCGCCGCTGAAAAACAGGCGTAGGAACTGTCGCGCATCCCCTCTGGCCAGAGGCAGGGCGCGCAGTTTCTCGCTCAACGCCTCCCAGTCCTTATGCGGGTAGACAAACAGGCACCTATCCAAGCCCCGGGTGATCACAAACGGAGCATCCAGGCCCTCGCGAAACTTCGCCGGCAGCGTCAGGCGAGCCTTGTCGTCGAGGCTGTGCTGAAACTCCCCCATGAACAAGCGCATCACCCCGCCGGCCAAAAATCCCCCACTTTACCCCACTTCTCACCACTCTGGTACACATAATTCGCGCCAACAAGAAAAAATCCTGCCTCCTTTACAGGAAGACAGGATTTTTTCTTGCAAGAGCCTGTTCAAACAGAGGGCAGGATTGACCCACGCAGTGCAATGGGACATGGGATAAACCGAGTGCGTAGTGGATGTTATCCCATGTCCCTAAGCGTACGTTTTGGGTACGTGAGGGAGCATTTCTGGCGATGACTCCGCCAGCGCCGGGGAGTTCTGTCCCCTTTTTGAACAACCTCTACAAGGTACCCGTCGGTTTCACGGACCGAGGGAGAGCTTCAGATCCATTCCAGCACGATCACGT
>JAKACR010000270.1 GCA_021821225.1 Bacillota bacterium
TAGATCTGGGTGAAACACAAAAAGGGCCGTGGCGAGGAGCGGCCCCACGATCCGCGCCAGGTTGTCAAGGGATGTCAGCAGCCCGTTGGCGAGGCCCAGTCCCACCGTCGTCCGCTTGCTGATCAGAGACGACAGCGGCGCCCGCAGGACTGTGTTACCGACGCTGAAGATGGTGATGAAGGCGGCTGCGGTCCAGAAATTGGTCGACACCAGAACGAGGAACAAACCGATGCCCGAGATCACCAGTCCGGCGTACAACGCGGGCAATTCTTTCCCGTGTTTGACGTAGCGCGGAATGACGCCTCCCTGAACCAGCGCGGCCACCAATCCCGAAATGACGAACATCCCTCCGATTTGTGGCGCACTGGCGCCGATCCTCTGCATCTCAAAGTACTGAAAGGTGCCCTCCAGAGACGTGACCGCGAACTGACCGACAAACCCGACCAGGTAGAGGTACTTGAGCGAACCGGAAAAGGCGATCCACTGTGACGTGATAAAGCGGGACTGGCCGGAACTTGAATCGGTCACCGAATCCGGTTCACCCTGTTCCGCGCCATGCGATTCCCGGAGAACAAGCGCACCCCAGAGGGCGTTGGCGAGCGCCAGCGCGGACGCGACAAAAAAGGGAACGCTCAGACCATAGCGGGACAAGAGCCCCCCGACACCGGGACCGATGATGAAACCCAAACCGATGGCGGCCCCGGCGAACGCCATTCCGCGCGTCCGTTCTTCCACCGTCGTGATCTCTGCGATGTACGCCATAGCCGTCGCCGTGACTGCCCCGGAAAAACCTCCGCCTATGACGCGCGCTGCGTACATCAGCCACAGGACGTGCTGCGCTAGTCCAAACAAGAGGAATCCGGCGGCGAACCCGACCAGTCCGGTGATGAGCACCGGCTTTCTGCCCACGTGATCCGACAAATGCCCCCAAAGAGGCGCGGTGATGAATGCCACGGCCGAATACACGGCCAACATTACCCCCAGTTGCACGGGCGACGCTCCAACCTGCTTGACCATCAGCGGCAATACCGGAATGATGAGACCAAAACCTATGAACACCGTGACCAGCATGCCGAGAATCACACTGAGTTTCTTGAACACCGAACACCATCCTTCGCAGAGTCACTCTCTGCGCCGCCGCAAACCGGAGCCGTCGGTCCACTTGCGCGATCGGCACATTGCACATAGTCATATATGACTAATCCATCAATAATTATAACGTCGTTGACTATATTCGTCAACGACGTTACAATAGCTGTCAGACACAGGGGGAAGAGCCCATCATGGATGAACGCTCGTTATTTCTGCTGGGCATCTTGATGGCCCAGAGTGCACATGGTTACCAGATCAACGACTTTATTGAAAAGACCCTCATTCAGGTCACAGACATGAAAAAATCCACCGCATATGCGCTCTTGGACCGGATGTCCCGAGCCGGACTTGTGACCGTTCATTCGGAGCAGGAGGGGAACCGGCCGCCGCGGAAAGTCTACTCCATCACAGACGAGGGTCGAAGAGCGTTTTACGATCTGCTGCGCGCTAATCTGACAACTCTCGATGCGCCAGTCTACAAGGGCGACATGGGACTGCTGTTTCTTGACTACCTTCCGTCACAGGAGGCGGCCGACCATCTCCGAATACGTCTTGCTCACCTCCAGAGTCTGATGGACACGCTGCAGCATGCGGCGAAGCACCACCATTCCCCAGGAATCGTGCGTTCCATCGAACACCAGGTCCTGCATACGCAGTTGGAGGCGGACTGGCTGACGCGGGTCATAGAACAGTTGCGCAGCGCCGATCCGGATGCCAGGAGAGGCGATGATCCGTGGCTGTCCTGACGGACGCGAAAACTGCCCACGCACATGCGGTGAAATCCAAATCGCAGGACGCACCCGGCGACAGCAGCCACACCACGGCCTGCGCGACTTCTTCCGGTGTTCCGCTGCGAGACAAGGGAAGCGCGGTATGCACGCGGCGTTCCTGGTGGACGGATGTGATGTTCACGATGGATCCAGGTATTCCACGGTCTATCATGGTATGAGCGGCGCTCTGGGCCACAAGATAAGGGGCTCGGAAATTGAGCGCATGGGAGTGGTCAATGTCTTCTCCGAGACGATCAACGTGCCCGGTTTCGCTGTGGTGCTTGCCAACGCGAAATCCGATGCGACTGTGGACAGCATGAGACCGGATGCCCCAGCGATCATCCACTTGCTGTGATGCATATTTCTCAATTCCCCAATCGAATGTGGCCTGCTGTGAAATTTTTTACATACCATTTCTGGAACACGCCGGACTTCTGTGTCAATTGAATTGTGCGAACTCCATCGCCCGTCGCCAGGCCGCCGGCCCTTATTCCCGAGCCTTACAAGCGGCTGCGACGCTGCTTGCCTCTGGAAGCCGCAGTTCAAATGCGCATCAATTGACACTTGTATCCTGCATCTCGTATGATCTAGGTGTGAAAACGGTTTATTGATATCTTTCTAAGAATGAACTGACGTTCGTGGATTTCTGCAATTTTCATCAGGAGAGGACTAGATATATGGGAAAAAGAGTTACGATCACCGATATCGCACGCGCAGCTGGTGTCAGTGTCGCCACCGTGTCCAGGGTGCTAAACAATAACGCTCGCGTGACTCCCGCCATTTCTGAGGCTGTGCAACGCGCCATATCGGATACGAACTATCGGCCGAATCGCCTGGCTCAATCCTTCGCTCGCGGATCATCGAAAACCATCACCGTGATGTACGATCGAAACGCGCAGGAGCCCGACCTGGATTCCGGATCCTGGTCCATGTTTTTCGCGATTTTGAGCATGGGCCTTCAGGACGTGCTCGAGGGTACGGACTACCATCTGCGCATCATGTCGATGCCCGACCGCGTGCGGTCAGGCAACAAGGGGGAGATTCGCGATTGGTTGTTTCGCGATGCCGGGGTTACGGAAGGCGATCCGCTCGTGATCACCAATCCGAGATTCCAGGATGTATTGCTGGACATGGCCGTCAGCGATGGGTCCCCGATCGTTGTCGTAGGCAAAACGACCGCGCCGCAGGGCATCCCGCAGATTGACGCCGACAACATCGAAAGTTTCCGACTGATCACATCGCACCTGCTGGAACTCGGGCACCGGGACCTCGCGTTTCTATCGCCGAACGTCCCGTTGACCGTCGTCCAGGACCGGTATCTGGGTTTTTCGGAAGCCATGGACAGCGTGAGGTCGCAAGGACGCTGGCTGGAGTGCGACGCTAGTCACGGCATCTTTTCCCATGAGGGAGCTCGCGCGAGAATATCCAGAGCCATCACAGAGAACCACTTACCCACGGGGATCGTCTGTTTCAACGACGAGATGGCTTTCGGCGCCATTCAAGCGTTGAGTTCGCATGGGATACGGGTTCCGCAGGATGTGTCGGTGACAGGCTGCGATGATCTTCCGCCCGCCCGCATGTATTCGCCGCCCCTCACGACCATCCGCCAGGACATCCGTCAAATGGGACAGCATGCGAGTCGGTCCCTGCTGCGCCAGATCCGCGGCCACACGATACCCGCCCTCACGCTGTTGCCCGTTTCGCTCGTTGTGCGAAAGTCGACGGCGCCGCCCGCCGCGACTTCCGACCCCGCTTTTCGCGAGTATCCCAACGATCAGACGCTTGCGAAAGGATCGGACGGGACGTGAGTGGACGAACCGGAGTATGAGCCCTGTTGTCCGTGACAGGCGTCAGTCAACGGACAGGACACGATGAACAGTGGAGGAGATTCGATCAATGAACCGGGTTGCAAAATGGAAAATGGCGGAGTTCGAGGCGACAAGTGCGTCAGACGTCGGGAATCCATTTTGGGACGTGCGGACGACAGCCGTTTTCACGCATCGGGAAAGCGGAACCGTGCAGCGCGTCCATGGCTTTTACGACGGAACGAACGAACAGGGCGAGCACGTGTGGAGATACCGCTTTATAGCCGCGCAAACGGGACGATGGCAGGTTTGTGTCGAATCCACGCCCGGTCTCGCGGGGTTGGACGGCGGCTTCGACATCCTGGTCGCAGGGGCGCCGGAAGGAAGCAGGGGGTTGCTGCGCGCTTGGCCGCGGCAGACTTGGGGCTTTGCGTTTGACAATGGCGAGTATTTTTTCCCGCTCGGCGACACGATATACAATCTCTTCGGAGGTTACCACAGCGGAGTGGACGTGGAGAAAATTCTGCGACACCGCAAGGCGCAGGGCGTCAATTACATTCGCGCCCGCATGCAGGTGAGCCCGTTCCATCCGGGA
>JAKACR010000271.1 GCA_021821225.1 Bacillota bacterium
TCCAGCCGCGCCGCCTCGCAGCACACCCGGCTGATGATCTCCCGCGCGCGCTCACGCGACATTCCGGGCAGAGTGGACACTGTAAACTGCACGTCCACCGCGATCCGGTCATCCAGGCGGCCGGCAATCGCGAACATCTGTCGCCTGCCCTCATCATCCATATCGTATCCCCCGCTTTCTCCCCGCATCCAGGACCGGGGCGGGCCTCATTGGTTGGCTTGCGCTTCCAGCAGTTTCGCCGGATCAGGATA
The DNA here is from genome assembly GCA_021821225.1 of Bacillota bacterium. The sequence continues at coordinate 252 of JAKACR010000271.1, forward strand.
CTCGATGCGTTCATGATAGATCCCTTTCAACGTATACAGGAACGCATCCACCATGCGGTCCAGGTCTCGCAGCGTCACATCGCACTCATCGAGCTGTCCGTCCGAAAGGCGATCCTTGATAATCTTCCGGATGGTCGCCTCGATGCGCTCCGGAGTAGGCTGGTGCATGGCGCGAACGGACGCCTCGACGGCGTCGCAGACCATGACGATGGCCGACTCCTTCGACTGCGGACGCGGGCCCGGATAGCGAAAATCATCTGCGGACGGGGGTTGCCCGTTCTCGTCGGCGGTTCGCTTGTGCTCCTCGACCGCCTTATTGTAAAAGTACCATAGAACCGTGGTGCCGTGGTGCTCCGCGCAGATGGCGCGCACAGGCTCGGGCAGTCTGTGTTCCCTCAGCATCGCAAGTCCGTCCGACACGTGCGCGGTAATGATGAAATGAGATAAATTGGGCGCAATTTTATCATGCGGATTCTCATCGGACATCAGATTTTCGACAAAAAACATCGGCCGGTTCATTTTCCCCACGTCGTGGTAATACGCGCTGACGCGGCAGACCAGCGCGTCGGCGCCGACCGTCTGCGCCGCCGCCTCCGCCAGATTGCCGACGATCAGGCTGTGGTGATAGGTTCCGGGAGCTTCCAGCAGAAGCCTGCGCAAAAGCGGATGATTGGGGTTGGCCAATTCCAGCAATCCCATGTGCGTGATGACGCCGAAGAATGTCTCCAGATAGGGCAGAACGCCGATCGTGAGCACCGTCGACGAGAGTCCGCCGGCGACGCCGAACCCCACGGCGACAAGCAGTGTGCGCCAATCGCCGCCCGCCGCCGACAGCAAGAAATGCATGATCACGATCGCCGCGGTGTTGGCGCCGGCGGCGAGCAGGCCCGCGCGGACAAATACCCGGCGATGGTGCACGCGCGTCATTCCCATGATCGCGGCGAGCGATCCGAGCAGTGCGGCGAAAAAGGGTGGAAATGCAAACCCGAACGCCGCCGTGTCGAGCACAGCCAGCAGCACGGCGGTCAGCATCGCCAGCGACGTTCCGAAAAACATCGCCACCATCATGCTGCCCGCCGCGATCGGCACCGCGTACAGGACGGTCGGCGGAAGTCCGGCATCGATGGCGGCGTGCGCCACGGCGATGAGAATGCTCATAAACCCGACCAGGCTCGCATAGAGCAAAAGATGCACATTATCCCGCGCAAGACGTTCCCTGCGCAGTTGGATGAACGTGGCCGTCGCCAACGTGAGCGTGGCGACAAAGAAGAGAAATCCGCCGAGATCCGCATAGTCAGGCTGCGTTCTGAGCAATTTCAAGTCCTTCAGGCGGCCGATCGTGGCGTATGTCACAAACTGGCCACGCCGTACGATCACATCGCCCTTGTTGATCCAGATCGGCAGCACCGCCCGCTCCGCCGACTGGCGGGCCAGGCGCGTCGAGATCGGGTCATAGACCAGGTTGGGCCGCAGGACGGAGCGCACAATCCCGCCGATGGCCAGTCGCGCCGCGCGTCCCGTATCGAGCGAAACCAGTTGCTGGTCGACGATGAGGCCGGCGCGCGCCAGATCGCTTTGGGAAAACTGCCCGCCCAGGATACGTTTCACAATATTCAGCGTATCTACGCGGGCTGCGGCAAGTTGAGCGCGGTCAAGCGACAAGAGCGCGTTCGCCTCGGCGGACGTAAGACCGGCGGCGGAGAGTTTTGGCAACGGCACCACGTGCTTGTTCTGAAACTGCGCGGCGGCCGACTGGAACTGCCCGACAGCCGCAAACAGACTGCTCACCTTTGCAAGAGCACTGGCCTCCACCTGCGGATCGATGTCATAGCGCGGCCGCACGGCTGCGGCGACCGTGCGGCGAGCGACCTGCGTAGCCTGCACGTCGACGGCGCTGCGGGGCGCCACGATCGTGACCGGGCTTACCTGCCCCGGAGCGAGTCTGTACCGCTCCGGAAGAACGGTCCCAATCAGGACCAAATACAGAAACAAAGCAAGCGCGGCGTAAATCGCCACGCGAAAACGAACATTTGTCTTCAGATGATATCTGCGAAGGATAAAGGCCGGCGACCATCGCGATTTGCCCATGCCCGTCAACCCCGCTCGTTCTCTTCGTCCTCGGCGTATGCGCGGATCACAAGCTGAACGATGTGATGGCGCACGACATCGGACTCATCGAGATAAACGAAAGCAATCTCGTCAATCTCTGAGAGAATCCTCATCGCCTCGCGCAAACCGCTGCGCTTTCCCCGCGGCAGGTCAATCTGCGTGATGTCACCCGTGATCACCATCCGGGAGCCGAAGCCAAGACGCGTGAGAAACATCTTCATCTGTTCGGGCGTCGTGTTTTGCGCTTCATCCAGGATGACAAACGCGTCGTCCAGCGTCCGGCCCCGCATGTACGCCAGGGGCGCAACTTCCACCAGCCCGCGTTCCATCGCCCGCGCGAGCTGTTCCGGACCCATCACGTCGTGCAGCGCGTCGTACAGCGGACGAAGATAGGGATCCACCTTTTCCCGCAAATCGCCTGGCAAAAAGCCGAGGTTCTCTCCGGCCTCGACAGCCGGTCGCGTCAGGATGATCCGCTTCACATCCCCGCGCTTCAAGGCCATGTGCGCCTGGACCACGGCGAGGTAAGTCTTTCCTGTTCCCGCCGGACCCACGCCGAACACGATCTCCTTGCGGCGCATCGCCTCAACATAGCGCCGCTGCCCCAACGTCTTCACTTTTATCGCTTTCCCCTTGAAACTGGTCGCCAGATCCTCTCCGAACAACGCCACCAGTTCAGCGACGTCGCCATCCCTGGCCAGCGCAATCCCGTAAGCGACATCCCGTTCCGAAAGGACGTGGCCGCGACGGACAAGCAACGTCATGGCGTCGATCAGTTGCTCCACTCGCGCGACATCGGTTTCCGACCCCTGCAGAATCACTTCGTTGCCCCGACTGATGACTTTGCAATCAAAGACGCCGTCAAGCGCCCGCAGATAAGCGTCATGCGGCCCAAATACGGCTCGCGCCTCTTCGTTGTCGCGCAATATCAGCTTGCGCGATACCGCGCTTTGCTCCGTCAACTGGCCAGCCATCCCTTCCGGATCCGCTTCAATGGACAATCATCGGCGTGTGTTGCGCGATCGGCTGCGGCTTGGCGATATTCTCCAAAACCTCTGTCCAGACCGTCATGTATAGCTTACCATGTTCCACTTTCTTCTGTAAAATGCTTTGTCTCAACACCCTGGCATGCTCTGTCGCGTGTTCCAGCACATCGCGCGCGGCCATATCCGCGCCGCGGCGCGCCACCTTGCTTTCCGGGAGAGCATGCGACAGCACGCGCGCTTCCATGACTTTTTCAACGCGCCACGAAAACGGAAGAACCATGTTCCCCAGGGTGACGGGCGTCTGCACATCATGCACCAGCACATGCGCATACGCCGGACGCGCAAAGCCCCATACAGGCAGCGCAAACGGTCCCGCCACGAGAAAATAGCGTGTCGTGTAAACGCCTGTCGCCACCTCCACCCGCGTGGTCAGCGGCAGCGTCACGTCGCTCCTGTACCATACGATCGCGTTGACCGTCCCCGTGGCGGCAACAGTCTGTCCATTCTCCAGCGCGCCGGACACCAGCCGCATTCCCGGTGCGACATATTCGCCCGGTTTGACCACCGGCTGCCCTGAATCGGCCAGCACGGACGCGATGATGCCCGGCACGGACGCGACCAGGTTCTGCGGTTTCAATTCAATCCGCTTTGCGGGTGCAATGCGCGGAATCACATGGACGTAGACGGCCGTTCCGCGCACGCGCACGCCCACCCAGGAGATGTCGGGCAACTGATCCAGCAAGGCCAGTTGGATCGCATCCTGGTCGATCATCCTGAAAAGCAGGCTTCCGGGCCGGATGTGAAGGCGCTCCAGCGCCGCCAGAACTGCTTCCGGCTGGTCGGTTCCGCTGATCTGCACATGCCATACAAAGCTTGACAACGCAAACAGCGCGGCGACAAAAAAT
>JAKACR010000272.1 GCA_021821225.1 Bacillota bacterium
CCGATCGCGACCCACTGCATCACGCGAGGAAAGTTGTACACAGGAAAAATGCTGCCTCCCAGCACCACTGCGATATTGGCTCCGATCCCGCCAAGGACATCGACGATCTGCAGGTTCGTGGCCCAGCTTCCGATCAACACCGCGATCCCGGCCAGTGACGCGCAGTAGGCGGACAAGAGCAAAGCGATCTGCGGGACGGGCCCCAGCCGCAGACTGAGCAGATACTTGGCGCATGTCAAAAGGATCACGCCCTGAACAAACAGCACCAGAAAATTGGCCAGCCAATGCCCAAAGGCAATCGCATAGCGCGACGAGGGGGACGCGACAATCCGTCGGTAACAGTCGCTGTCCCGCTCGCGAATCATCGAACTGCTCCTCGTGATCGCATGAGAGAGCAGGAACAACACCATCATGCCGATTGCGTAATACGAACCGGCCGTGACAGGATGGAGGCCCACCATGACACCCAAAAATCGCACACGCGCGGGAGCGGACAGCGCGCTCCCCGGCTTTGCCTGCCCTGCGATGTATTTCATGTCGCCGATCCGCTCTCCGTACGTGTTGATCATCGCCCGGACAATGGACAGGTCTGTCAGGTGGTTCTCCGACGCTTCCACATTGACGCTGGTCTGTCTACCGGATTGAAACTCCGAAGAATAATCCGCGGGAATCGCGACAACCACAGCGGCCCGACCATTCGCGGACAACTCCCGCGCGGCGTTCAGGCTCCCCGTCTGAATTACGTCAAGTTGCTTCTTTTGTCCTGCAAGAAAATCGGCCAGACGGATGCCCAGCGGTCCATGATCCGCGTTATAGACCGCAACCGTAAACTTCGGGATCGCATCCCCGCCAAAGACGCCGCCAAGCGCGAAGCTCAGGATGGAGGTGAGAACCAAAGGCATGCCGAACAGCAGCAAAAGCGCCCGTTTGTCACGCCAGATCCGCAGCAGGTTGAGCCTTGTCATCTGCCATGCGATACGGACCATCACGCGCTTTCCCCCTCCCCCTTGTCGCGCAGTTGCCGTCCGGTCACCCGCAAGAACACGGCTTCCAGATTGGGCTCCTCCACGTCAATGCGGACCGGTTGCAGGTTGTGCCTGCCGAGCACCATCACCGCCTTGCCGACGGCGGCCGCCGCGTCCTCGCATTGGAACACGAGGGACTGTTCTCTTGCCTCCACTTGCTTCAAGGTCAGATCCTGGCGCAGTTCCGTGACCGCGCTTTGCAGGTCGCCCCGGACATCAATGGTGATGGTGGCGAGCGTCCCGGCCAATTGTCGCACGTCATCCAGATTGCCGTACGCGATCATCTCGCCGTGGTCGAGAATGGCCAAACGCTTGCACAGGAACTGGACTTCCTCCATGTAGTGGCTGGTATAGATCACGGTCATCCCGCCCTGATTGAGTTGCTTGACCGTCTCAAGAATGTGGTTGCGCGATTGCGGATCGATGCCGACCGTCGGTTCGTCCATGATCAGCAACTGCGGTCGGTGGACAAGACCCGCCGCGATGTTGAGCCGACGCTTCATGCCCCCGGAGAACTTGCCCGCGATATTTCCGCGGTGCTCCTCTAGGCCCGCCACCTGCAAGCACCAGTCCACGTTTTCGCGCAGCGTAGAACCAGCGACGCCGTAAATCGCCCCCCAGAACCTCAGGTTTTCTTCCGCCGTCAAATGCTCATAAAGAGCGATGCTCTGCGGCACCAACCCAATGCGCCGCTTGACGTAACGCGGTTCCCGGCCAAGAGAATGGCCGTCCAACAAGACCTCGCCCTCGTCTGCAGCCAGGAATCCGGAGATCATGGAGTAGAAAAAATAGGCCCTCTCCGACGCCCTCGCAGATCCATCCATGACCAAAGTCATGCCATGGTTCCAAAAATTATTCCATAAAACCCAAAGTTAGGTTGGCGACTTCGATATCCGCCCGTATCCATGCCGAACGGCAAACAGAGCGGCCTGCGTCCGGTCGCGCAGCTCCAGCTTGTCCATGAGACTGCTCATATGATTCTTTACGGTGCCTTCCGTCACGTGCAGCGTCCCGGCAATCTCCCGGTTTGACATGCCCTGCGCCAGGCAGTGCAGGACATCCCTTTCCCGTTCGGTCAGTCCGACGTTCTGCGTGGTCCCGTCCGCGAGCGGCAAGCCCGGCGCAGGCTCGCCCGAAGCGACTTGCGCAGCGTCGGCAGACCGAACGGCGCCCTGCTCCTGAACCGCCGACAAAAACGTCCGGGCGATGCCCGGCGGCAGAACCGCCCCGCCGCTATAGGCGGTCCGCACGGCGGCGCTGATCTCCCCGGCGGGCATGTCTTTCAAGAGATAGCCGACAGCGCCCGCCGACAGTGCGCCCACGACATCGTCTTTCTCCTCATAGGTCGTCAGCATGAGCACGCGAATCTGCGGCCACCGCTCGTGAATCTGGCGCGTCGCCTCCATTCCATCGCACACCGGCATGCGGATGTCCATCAAAACGACATCGACCGGCCGCGCGAGAATTGCGCGGACAGCCTCCTCACCGTGGCACGCCATGCCGGTCACATGGGGATCCGGTTCCAGTTCCAGCAGCGTTTTTAACCCCTCCCGCATCAGACGCTGATCATCGACGATCAAGACCCGGATCATGCGGATTCCCCCTCCCAGACCGGCAGCCATAAACTGAGTTGAAATCCGCTGCCCGGTTCCGAATGCACCTTGACATCTCCTCCGTACCGGCGCAATTGCGTTCTCATCGAGGACAGTCCAAATCCGGGAACCGGGTTTGCCGAGCCCCGTCCGTTGTCCGTGATCTCCAGGCGCAGTTGCGCGCCGGAGCGCGCTATCCGTATGTCCACCATTGTCGCGCGTCCATGCCGCTGCGCATTGGTCAGTCCCTCCTGGATCGCCCGGTAAAGGACGGCCATCATCTGCGCAGGCAGGAAGTCCACCGTCAAATCGACGGCAAATTCAATCTCCATCCCGGTGAGCGCCGCGTATTGCAACGCCAATCTCCGCAACGCTGCAATCCCTTCCATATCCGGCGTCCTGCGAATGGCCCGTACCGAACGCCGCACCTCTTCCAAAGACTCTCTCGCCAGTTCCTCGCACACGTCCAAATTGCCGTCGGCCGTCGTTTTGTCACCGGTTCCCAGAATCCTTCGCGCCGCCTGGAGTTGCACCAGCAACGCCGTCAGACGGTGCGCGACCGTATCGTGAATCTCTCCGGCGATCCGGTTGCGCTCCTCAGCCGCGGCCAGGATATACACCCGGCCGGCATACTCATGGATCTGATCGTTGACGCGGGCAAGCTGTTCGGATTGTTCCTGCACGCGTTGAATGGCGGAGCGAAACTCCCGCCGCTCACGGCTTTGCCACTGCAGAGTGCGGGCGAGCAACGTGCCAAGGAGAAGAATGATCCCATATAAAACGGTCAAAAGCACAGCGCGCCCATCGGCTCCCGCAGCCCCGGACCACAGACCGGCGTCCCAAAAACGGGTCTGGACCAGAAACAGCAAGACCATCACGGCGACCATAACCCGCTGCGTCCGCCCCGACGGAAACATCCACATGTACGCCGCCACCGTCGGCAACATCAGGAGAACGCCCGGCCCCCAGGGAGATTGCCCGAACATGAACAGTTCCACAACCGCGGCGAGCACCGTTTCTGCCAGCAGAGTCCGGCGCTGCACCTCCGGCCATCCGACGTGGTCGATCCGGGTGAGCAGAAGGATACTGCCGGCAATGAACAGAACCGCCGTCACCGCGTAAACCGCCTTGCCCCAATCGGATTGCGACGACGCGGCGTACAGGGCCACGATGGCCCACTGCCAAACAGCCCGGCAGACATTCAGAAATGTTTTTGACGGAAAGAGACCCTGTTCTACTTCGAATCCGTCGCCAAACGGCATGGACTCCACGGCCGGACGCGCTCCTTTTGCGAGTCGTTTCCACCATGATACTACAGCGGCAATCGGCTACGCGGTCACGCCCGAAACTTGCGCACCTCTTCCATAAAATATTTTACACGCTCAATATCCACATGCTTGTCAAACACACCGTCAAATTTGAACGCCGTCCCCACCACCGCCCCATCGGCGACAGAGAGTTGCTCGCGCAGATTGTCAAGACAAACGCCTGTATTTGCGAGTACGGCGGTGTTGGGAACCGCCTCTTTCACACGCAGCAACGTCTGCGCATCCGTCTTCGCACCGGCCGTGAGACCGGATACACACAGGGCGTCCGGGCGGTTATTGAACACGGTCGACTTGGCGATGCTGG
>JAKACR010000020.1 GCA_021821225.1 Bacillota bacterium
GGGTCCACCTTAGTTGGTGGGGGTTGATTCTTCCGTATATTGCCGGAGGACAAATATTTTCGATCTTCTTGCTCCGTCAATTCATGATGGGCATCCCTCAGGAATTCTTCGATGCTGCAAGAGTGGATGGAGCCAATATGTGGAGAGAATTCTGGCATGTTGCCTTGCCGTTTGTGCGCCCCATTTTGGGGGTGATTGCAGTCAACCATGTGGTGGGTTGGTGGAACGACCTGATCTGGCCGAGCATTGTGCTGACCAGTTCTAAATGGATGACTCTCATGCCTGGATTGTATAGCTTTACCGGCCAGAATCAAACCGATGTCGGTCCTCTCATGGCTGGCTATGTATTGGGGAGCATCCCCCTGCTTATTTTGTTTATTTTTACGAGCCGGCTCTTTGTGGAAGGCATGAATTCAGGAGCGTTTAAACTGTGATTTGGCGCTGCGATTGGGCGGCGAGGAGGTGAGGACCCGAATTGTTTGGAATGTCCGTGTGGTATTTGTTTGTATCTGTTGCCGATGACCGGGCGACTGGGAAATGCGAAAAAGAGAGGGGCAAATACTATGCATTCAAATGAGAAAAAAAGAAAAAATCCGCGAATCCTGACCGCCGGAGCGGTGGGAACAACCATAATGCTTGCGCTTTCGGTTTCTGGACCTATCGGCACAGTGGAGGCACAGGCACAGAATCCTGCGTTGAATTCCAAGCAGAATGTGACCATCACGCTGTTAACGCCCAACTATTATCCCAGCACAAAGGCCCATCCGAGGGTGGGTGCTCCAGTTGGACAGGTGGCGATTCAATACATCATCGCCCGGTATGAGAAACTCCATCCAAACGTGAAGATTGTCGACATCAATCCCCCCTCCTGGGGAGCGCTTAGTTCATGGGTTCTCAGCCATGCCGCCAATGGATCCTTGCCCGACATCCTGGAAAATGGGGCGGGTTATTTCACGACCACGGAGGATCCTTCTGAACTGATCAATTTGGCGCCGTATCTGAATCGGCCGAGTCCCTACAATCACACGGCAAAGACCTGGGCGGGGACATTCCGAAGCGGCCTGCTGCAAGAGACGAACAGCAGTTTTTTGGGGCCGGAATACGAGATTGCCACCGACTGGTACGTGATTCACGCGCTCTTTTACAATGCTTCCCTGCTGCAGCGCCTTCACCTTGCTCCGCCTCAGACAGTCGCCCAACTCTTGGCCGATTTGCGGGTGATCAAAACGAAAGATCCGAACGTCTTGCCGATTGAAGGGCAGTCTGGTTATTTTACGATGCCGCTCGACGGAACGGGTCAGCCCTGGTACTACAACGTCATGTATCCAGTATGGAAGGAAATGAACCCTAAAGGGGGGATTTCCGTAAGTGAACAGGAACTCGCCTGGGCTATAAAGAACGGTTGGCTCTCCTATCAAAAGAATCCTCGGTTGAAGTGGCTCACCAGCACGCTATTCAACAAATTTCGACCATACACCGCTTCTGCGCAGGTGCTGGAGAGTAATGCGCAACTTGCAAGCGCCCAGACTTCATCGGTCAATGCGCCTTTCAATGAATTTGCCCGTGGGAAAATCGCCTTCCTTCCGGGCGCAGGATATTTAACCGCGTCTTTCGCAGGGGCTTCGGCGATTCATACGGCGTTTAAGGTGGGAGTGGAACGGATACCGCTCCTGACCAAGGCGACAACGCCTTACGCCAATCCGACCGAGCAGGTATCGGGCGCATCAGTGGGGGTGCCCTATTCCATTACGCAGGAAGCTGTCAAGCAAAATGTGGTTGGGTGGGCAGTGAATTTCCTGCAGTACTTGACTTCTGTCCAAAACGATCAGTACCTTGTCAATAATGGGCAACGTTTTATCCCGGGGGTCAAGGGAGCACTGCCGGACAAGGGGGCGCTGGCTTATAAACTCGCGGCGGCGGGACCAATAAACTGGGGTAATTATCCGAGCGTTGCACCCAACCCCATGAATGATCCCTCGAACACGCTGAACAAGAGTTACTGGCAATACTTCGCTTTGAATCAAATGTCCTATGCTTCGGCGGCGGTCAAGGTGGATCAGAATAACCTGAGCTGGGCAACGCAGGTGATCGCACAGAACCACTACGCCAATCCGTACCAATAACGATGATTCCGACAAAGCCGGGAGATGTTTCTCCCGGCTTTGTCGCGTCCAATGTCTGTGGTTTGGTCAGCGTCGTGTGCCAAACCAGTAATGAGATGATGGGTTGCCGGGCTGGTAATTTTCGGGCGGATTCAGCGACCGGAAGTCATGGTGGCGAGGACGCCGGCAACCATCTGCTCGTAACTCCTGTCCACGTCCCATGGCGCCCGGAAAAATCCCGCCTCCTCCAGTGACACAAACCCGTGGAGGAGGCTTCGCAAACCGCGGATTTTGTGAAACGCCTCCTCCTCACCGTAGTGGTACGGTTCCAGCACCTTGAACAGGATCCGGACGACCTCGTCTTCCGCTTCCGTGATTGCGCTGTGCTCCATTTGCGGCGATTTCAATATGGCTTTGTACAGTTCCGGATGGGTCCGGGCAAACGTCCGGTATTCGCGGGCAATCGCCATGATTGCGTCCTCGTGCGACCTGCCGATGGCTGTATGGGCAATCATCGCGCCCAGTCGTTGTATGCAAAGCGCGGCCAGCCCGGCATAAAGGTCGGGCAGCCCCTGTACATGGTTGTAAAGCGACGGCGTCTTCACTTCCAAACGCCCGGCCAGTTGATTCAGCGTCAGGCGGTCCAGCGTAACCTCTTCAGCCAGCGAGGCGGCGGTGTGCAAGATGATGGCGCGGTCCAGTCTTTTGCGGGATGTCACAGGTTTTCTCCTCCCATGCCCAGAGGACTTTATCCCATGTCCCCTTACATTTCTCGATCTTGCCCGGCGGTCCGCAACCTCCCGATGCCGCGGGCAGCCATTTTCAGTATTGACGAATAAAACGTTCCACCGCGTCATTGCGGCGCACGGGCTCGCCGTGCGCCGGGCACAGCCAGTCGAATTCCAGGGTCTTCAACAACGCCAGGGACTTGAGAACTTCCTGCTGATTCCATGTGAAGTAGGCGGGGAACAGTCGCAATTCCCCGTTCTTTGTGGCAAACAGGTCGCCGGAGAACAGGACCCGGCGATAAAGAAACATCACGTGTCCCGGCGTGTGGCCGGGAGCCCGGATGACCTGTATTTCCCCGAAGCGTTGCTCCGGGGTGTAGGCGCCGCCGATGATCGGCCGTTCAGGCCGGATGATGCTCTGAACGATCCATTTGATCCCGGGACGGTGCTTTTCGCCGACAATATAGGGGATGTCTTCCGGCGAAGCCCATACGCGCGCGCCCGTCCGCTCCTGCAGCCGCCTGGCGTTTCCGATGTGATCGACATCGTGGTGGGTCAGCAGGATGGCAGCGAGCTGTTCGGCGCCAAGCGATTGCAGTTCGCTCCGGATCGATTCAAATTGTCCGCGATTCCCGGTGTCGATCAATATGCTTTCGTCCGCCTGGACTAGGAAAACGTGACTTCCCGCACTGCTCCTGAGCATGGTGACCCCGTCTGCGATAATCATTGTCCCCGCTCCTTTTTTCTCTCATCTGAGGGCCAGGATCAAGCCTGTGCCGACCATTAAAATAAAGAACAGGGGCCGCAGGACCTTTTCCTGTACAACGCCGTTGATCCGTTTGAGCACCCTTGGCCCGATGAATGCCCCGCTGAGGGTTCCGGAGAGGAACAGGCCAGCCAGGGGCCAGTCGACCGTTCCGAGACGGAGATGCAACAGAAAACCTGCGCCGGCCACTCCCAGCAGGACGAATGCGGATGTACCGGCAATTTCCGCCGCGCCGTATCCCAACACGGACAACCCGACCACGATGGCGGGGCTGCCACTGATGCCGATCAGGCTGGACAAGAGGCCCCCGAACAGGTCGTAAGCCCCCGCTTTTACTATCTTTGCGGAGGTGAGGCGAGTGGCCGGCGCCTCGGGCGCATCGTCCGGCGCTTTGTGATTCTGCCGGAGAAACTGGACCAGCATCTGGAGGGTGATCCCCACGATGAAAAGGCCGGAGATCTTGTCGTACATACTGTGGGGCAACAGGCCGGAACACGCGGAACCGACGACGGCGCCCGCCGCGCCGCCGCCAACCATATACAGGCCGAGCCGGATGTTGAGGTTTCCGGCCCTTGCGTGACTGAACGCGCCCATGGCGGTGGTCGGAATCATGGTCGCCAGCGACGTCGAGGCCGCGATGGCCGGCGGAATATTGAAAAATACCGTCAGCACCCCGACGTACACCGCACCGCCGCCGCCCAGCGTGATGATGAACAATCCGATCAGGAATCCTACGACCGGCAACGCAAGAATGTCGATCATCCTTCACCTCCCCTTAGGATGGGATCCCGAACAGGCGAATTTTCATCTTGCCGAGGGTGGCGCACCAGCGTCATGGGGTTCTATTTTCCCATCAGACGGATGTTGGACTAATATATGCGGATTATAAACGAATGTATATCCATTGTAAACTATTATAATTAGTTTTAGGGTTCGGATACCCTCTCTCACCCTATCGTGTTGATCATGCTTGAGCGCCGCGTCCCTTGGGGCGGGGAGGATGTCAAGCTGCCAGCAGAGCAAAATCCGTGGAGTGTTACAACGGCCTTCTGGTCGATGTACGCTTGGACATGAAAAGTGCGCTGGACCAGTTCAGGCCGCCGTCAACCGTGCGGACCACCGTATTCGCGATGCGGCTGCCCAGTATCGCCCATCCGTTTTTTGGAGTGACAAACTGCAAATCGTGCAGGTTTCCGCTGGACCGGGTCAGCGGGAAGCTGCTCCAAGCGGCAACAGCCCAAATCCGGCCGCAGATATTCTGGGGACGGAGACGCACAGTTCGGATGACTTCAGAGATGCCGGCAGGGGAATCCGGATACTGTTCCACCTCCGCCCTCCGTCGCGACTGTCGTAGAGCCATGTGGCGCCCAATGTATTCCATGCCCCATTCATCCATCCCCGTTTCACATCCGGGAATGAGATGCCGAGCTTTAATCCTGCGAGCGGGAGACTGTCGGAAGAACTTTGCGCTGTGGAGGCGATCCGCGTCCATTTCCTTCCGCCATCGCGCGTGTGCAGGACATGGATGGACTGTATTCCCGAGGCGGCCGCACCCTGTTGGAGAACCCATCCCTGTGCAAACGTCGGGAAACTGATGTCCTCTCTTGTTGTGACCGAAGGCAGTGGTGTTTTTTCCCAGGAAACGCCTCCGTTGGATGTCCGCCATAACGAGCGGCCATTCACGAGAAGATAGCCATCATGGGCAGTGAAAAATCGCAGCCAAAAGAGATTTCGCTGCCCGCCGACGACTGTCTCGGCAATCCGCCGCCAAACCCGCCCTCCGTCAACGGTGCGGTAGACCGAGGCGGCGCCGTTTCCGCCCAGGGTGGGGTTCGATTCCACGGCAACAAATGCGATCCCGGATGAAACGGCTTGCAGGGCGATGACGGTTTGATCTTGGGGCAGGCTGCCGGATCCGTGGATCACGACACCAGGCGGAGAATGAATCGGGACGTAACCCGGCACACCAGAAGGGATCGTCATCCCCAACGCAAAGATCATGATCAGCGGTCGAAGTGAAGGATTTCCACGCACAGGCTGCCCCTCCCAATTTGCGCCGTCAGATCCACACCCGCACCCACGTGCGGCCGCCGTCCACCGTGCGGTAGAGGGCGGACCCGTAGAGGTCGGCGAACCATCCGGCGGAACGAGTGACAAAATCAAGCGACGCCGGTTGGTGAAGTCCCAGATGGTAGACTGTCGCCTGACCGTCAGGCGCGCGGTAGGCGAGTACGTTTGTCGGCAGTGAGTGTCCGGAAGGCGAAGATGTCGGCCCGTCGTTGGCGGGAAAGAAGAGCCCGCCCTGGGCGGTCATGGACAGCGGCCACATCACAGACTGCAGCGGCGCGGCCGGGAGTGCTGACCAACGCGCGCCGCCATCGGCGGTCAGCAGGATGCGGCTGTGCGCGCCCAATCCGTCCGTCCCCTGCACGTAGGCCGCACCCAGCGCGGGAGTAGCAAATGTGAGATCGGTTATGTTGTTCTGTCCGAAGGCGTTCCTGAATATCTTCCAGTGCACGCCGGCGTCCGGCGTGGAGGCGAAATTTACGATCGAGTAGTCGGGTGCGGCCCCGTACATAGTGGCGAAGAAGCCGCCGGGAAGAGCCGCTGACGCGTACATTTGCGGTGTATTGGCCGGCATGCGGATATTCTGCCATGTGCGGCCCGCGTCGGATGACCGGCGAATTCCGTTCGCAGTCTGCTCATCGGCCTGTGTGGCGGATATCCATTGCATGGATCCTTCGGCCGATGCAGGCGCGTTCACTTGGAGCGGCCGCCATGTCCGCCCTCCGTCTCTGGTTGCGTATTGACCCACCTGCGTTTGCGCAAAACCCGTCTGCCGTGAAACGAACTGGACCCCCCACACCTGCACATCCCGCGGAGAAATGCTGCTCTGCCACGCCTTTCCGCCATCACCGCTTCGCATCAGACCCATTCCCTGGCCGCTTCCGCCGGTCAACCACATGCGGTTTCCAATCACCGCCAGAGAGGTCCCGGATTGCACCGGCAGTTGTCCCATCAGTGTCCCGTTCGCCCCGATCTCCAGCAGCGGTCCCGGCGCGGGCAGATTGGCACCCATGCTGTTGCCGCCGCAGAGTGCGTCCAAGGTCCCGCCCGGACCCGATTTCAGGGCCACGATCGGCTGCCAGGCGCCGCCCGGTCGGCCGCCGCGGATCCAGGCGAGGCGCCGCACGGACCGCAGCGCGGACGTATGCGGTTGCAGCCGCATGGACCAGATGACTTCAGCGGGTTGTTGCTGGTACTTGGCGATGTGGCCTCCCGCGATGTAGAGCTGATTCACCCCTTTCCACAATAACGTGTAGATCGGCGCGGTTCGTTCGGTCCATACCGTCTGCCATGAGCGGCCGTTATCGGCCGTCATGATGACGGCATTCTCAGGTCCGTTCGTTTGCGCAACCGTCAACCACGTCGCAGCACCGCGCGTCACGATACCTCCCGTCGCGAAGAAGCCGTGCGGAAGCGTGACGGTATGAAAGTGGGCGCCGCCATCGGTGGACAGCAGGACCGGAGAGTACCAGTCCATGGATGCGGCCTGGGGTGTTGTCAGGAGCCAGAATGTCGACGCGTTGGCCGGATACGCCTGGATCTGCCCGATCGCCGCGTGCAAGCCGAGCGACAGCTTCGAATTCACCGTGTGCCATGTCGCTCCCGCATTGGTTGTGATGGCCAGTGTAACGGCGTACTGGCCGGAGTCAGAGGGCCCGGACTGCGCAGCGGCCACACCGAACGGTCCTCGCCACCGCATCCACTGCCACGCCGCTCTCTGCCTGCGAAACACTTCATGCCATGTTTGCCCCCCGTCTGCGCTGCGCAGGATCCGTCCGTCTGAAGTCGCCAGATAGCCGGTATCCTTGGTGACAAAGTGCACGCTGACCGCGTCCCCCGGCGCCGCGGCGCTGGAAGGCGCCGGGGGAGTGACGAAGCGGCTTGTGATCGCGTGTTTGAGGGCGGCGCTCCAGTCCGGCCGCGCTGCCGGGTTGAGGTGTGCATCGGCACGGTTCGGTAGCGTCATTTCGGGTAGGGTGTTCGGTATCGTGATCCACAATGCGAGCAGAGTCATCATGGCGATGGCGCCAAACGCGATCCAACAATGTTTTACCATGCGGGTATCCTTCCCTTCGACGTACAGTCTTCAACCGTATCCATGCCAGAATCAGACGATAGCCGGACACGTTTGGTTACACATTGTGAAACGGAAAAGAAGATTCCTTTGTATACGGACAAATTGGACGGTAGTGGAGTCACAGACAAAAAATCGACGGATCGCGCGGTTGATTAGCCTGTCTCGCCGGATGAGCGCTGCATATATTGACGTTGAGCCGATCGCAAGAACCCGGTTGTGGAAATTGGCCGCGGCGGACGGCTCGCGCATCGTGTTTCATTTCAGTCCAATGGAGGTGAACCCAGGATGTGTGCAGGCAGTTGCCCGGCTCTGTTGTACCATCTTTCTCCCGGCATTGCGCTGAGAGTGTGGTTCGACAATGTCGGTGTCACGAGCCCGACCGGCGTTCCGGCCGTATTCCTCGGCATCGCCGGCGGCACTGCCGTATTTCGCCTGACCAGCACCGGACAGATCGTCTATATTCCTTGCGGGAAGGTCCAGGCGGTCGCCTTGTAACGTCAAACCGTGCTGCGCGTATCCAATTGGCGGGGAAGGGAATCCTCCTTCCCCGCTTTTTTGTCGCTTGTCTCGGAGACATGGGATAAAGTCTGCTGAACAGACGATCCGATTCCACTATGATAAAGGGGCGTGCCTGAATAGGGCCGAGGCAGAGTGCGGGGAGTTTAGCGGTAATAAAAACAGCCTGTCGTTCGTTATAGGGATGGAGAGAGGTGAGAACGCATGGGGGAACGGGATGAGACATCCGCGGATCCTTCCGCGCGGTCGGCCGTCCGGCGTCTGTACGGCACTGAGTTTGCAAGACTTGCACAGTATGCCGGGAGTATCGTGGGCGACCGGGCCGAGGCCGAGGATCTGGTGCAGGAGGCGTTCATCACTCTGCTGGATCGTCCTCCCGAAGATGAGGATCGCATCATGGCCTGGTTGCGGGTGGTGGTGCGCAGGCGCTGTCTGGACGTCCTGCGACGGCGCAGGACCGGTCTTGATAAAGAGGTCGCGGCGCAACGTGCGCGCGAGGGTGTCGCACAACCGTCGGCTGAGGCGGAGGTGTTGCGCGCTGATGAGATGGAACACGTCAGGCGGACGTTGGCGCAACTTCCGGAACGCGACCGCAGGGCGTTGCTCATGCGCCATTCCGGTTATTCCTATCGGGAAATCAGCGCGGCTCTTGGTGTCGAAACGGCGGGGGTCGGCGTTCTGCTGTTGCGCGCGATGAAAAAATGGCGCGGGATTCTTGATGCGCAGGACGAGCAGAAGGCACACGCGGCGCCACAGCCGGAAGGGGTCGCCGGGAGGCGTGAGTTAAAGTCTGCGGAGCGGGCGCAATGGCTCCGGATATAACGTTTCGGCCCAAAATTGAAGCGGCTGCAGCGGTCGGGCGCGCGAGGACATGGCGCCGGACAGGACGTTTCGCCGCGGAGTTATATACGCATGCGAAAAACAGGAGAAGGGTGAGGAGGATGTGTGGAACCTGTTATGAGGAGGCGGACTGGCTCGCCTTTCTTGATGACGAGGTCGACGCGAACCGACGCGGTGTCATGGCGCGGCATGCGGAGAACTGCGGCGTGTGCGCCGCCCGGATCGCGCAGTTGGCGGACCTGTTCTCCTGGGGTGAACAGCGTCTGATGGTGACGCCGGATACGGAACGAAGGGCAGATGCCCGACCGCGGGGTGTATGGCAGAAACGCGGCTGGAGGGCGGGACGGAAGACGGCATGGCGGCTGAAGGCGTTCGGCTCGGGCGCCGCCGTGTTGGTGGCGGCGATGGCGCTGATCGCACCAGGGCCGCATGTGTGGGCGGACTTCCTGCACGTGTTTCGCGCATCGCACATCAATGCGGTGCAGGTGACCCCAAGCGAAATGGCGAACCTGCAAAATGCCCTCACGCAGCAGGGGAAAGTCTCTCTGCAACACTATTTCAGCGTTGTCACGGTAAAGCCGATGGTATGGCGGCAGGGGACTGTGGGCGGGTACGCCGCGCAGACCGGGCTGCCCGACCTGTGGCCAAAGTCGCTCGGCGTCGGCAAGCAGGTGAGCGTGTCGACCCTTTTGCCCTCTCAGTATGTGTTCCGGCTGAATGTAGCCAATCTCAACGCGCTTGTGCAGAGCGTCGGCGGCACGCACCTGTTCCCCGCTTCGCTGAATACGACACCCATCACGGTCGATGTCCCCAGCAGCGTGAATATCACCGCCATGTCAAGCGGCCGGCAGATGGCCAACTATGAACTGCAGGAATCCGGCGTGCCGAGCGTATCGATTCCGAGCGGCGCCGGTCTGTCCCAGGCGCGCCAGGCGCTGCAGGCGCTGCCGTTTTTGCCTCAGCCCATCGAACAGGCGTTGGCCGGTGCGACCAACTGGCAGAACACGATCATCGTGCCGGTGCAGGGAACTGTCACGCAGAATGTGTCGTTTCTCGGCCACCAGGCCGAGTTGATGGCGCAGACCAACCAGAATCCGCAGATTGGCAGCAGCTATACGCTGGTGTGGGACAACGGTCAGGTCATCGCATCCTTCACCCAGAATTATGCGGGGTCCCTGTCCGCGACCCAATTTTTGCAGAACGCAAAGGAGTTGTTCGGTTGACGACCCCTGAATCCGTTTCGGCCGAGTGGAGAGAGCGCGGTGCAGACCCTGCGGCGGATGCCGCGGGGCCCGACGTGTCGGCGGTGCGCGCGCTCGGCGTGGTCAAGCGCTATCGCCGCCGGACAGCCTGTGCCGGGGTGAACATGCTTGTCCGCCCCGGCGAAATCTTTGGCCTGCTGGGGCCGAACGGCGCCGGCAAGAGCACATTTGTCAAGATGGTTCTTGGACTGGTGCGGCCCACCGAAGGGTCGATCTTCGTGTTTGGACGGCCCGTCACGGATGTCCACACCCGTCGCCGCATCGGTTACCTGCCGGAACTGTTCCGCTACCAGCCCTGGCTGACGGCGCAGGAGGTCGTCGATTTGCACGCGCGGCTGCTCGGACTGCCGCGCGCGAAACGGCGACTGCATGCCGAACGGGTGCTGTGCGAGGTGGGCCTGGAAGCGCGGGCGCGCGACCGGGTGCACGGGTTCAGCAAAGGGATGCAGCAGCGCCTCGGACTGGCGGTCGCCCTTGTCGGCGAGCCGGACCTGCTCGTGCTCGACGAGCCGACATCCGCCATGGATCCGGTCGGCCGGCACGATGTGGGCGAACTGCTGCGCAAGCAGCGAGCGGCGGGAAGGACGGTTTTTCTCAACAGCCATCTTCTCTCCGATATGGAGGGCGTCTGCGACCGGGTCGCCCTGTTGCGCAAGGGCCGGGTGATCTATACGGGAAGCCTGCGGGAGATCACGCGCGGCGGCGGGCGCTACCGGATCACCGTGAGCCGGCTCGCGGCGGCCACCCTGGAGGCGCTCGCGGCCGCGTGGCCTGTGGAGACGGACGGATTGGCAGACGGAACGGGACATCTGCTGGTCACCGCGGCGCGCGGGGAACTGCCGCGCATCCACCGGCTGCTGCAAGACGGCGGGGCGGATGTGTTCGAGGTGGAGGCGGCCCGCCAATCGCTCGAAGAGTGGTTCGTCACGAGTCTGAGGGAGGGGGGAAAGAAACGTGTGGACGATCGTGCGGCTGACCATTCTTGAAACGCGGCGCCGACGGCTGTTGCTGCTGACTCTCATCATGACGGCCGCGTTTTTGGTGCTGTTCTGGTTTTTGGCGCACAGCTACGCATCGACTGCAACCAGCGTCGTCTCGCTGGCCGGAGGGCAGTTTCTGCTGCAAAATTATGAGTCTGGTATGACGACGTTCTTTCTCGGATTATATTTCGTCTATTTTATGATTGCGTTCTTCTCCATCTTTTCCCTTGCTGGAGCGATCTCCGGCGATGCCGAATCCGGATTGCTTGCGGCGATTCTTCCCAGGCCGCTGCGCCGCTCCGGCTTCCTGATCGGCAAGTGGGCCGGTTTTGCGATCGTCCAGGCCGTCTATGTGGCCGTGATGGTGGCCGGTGTGGCGCTCATTGTCCATTTCGCCTTCCCTTCTGTGCGGGTGTGGACGCCGCGCCTGTTTTTGGCCGGGGCGGTGTTCATCTTGGAGGCGTGGACGGTGGCGGCCGTCACCCTGCTGGGATCGGTGTGGTTTTCGGCCATCGCCAACGGAATCACCGTGTCGATTCTGTTCGGTATCGCTTTTCTCATGGGCTCGGCGGACCAGCTTGCGATGGGCAGCCTTGCGTTTGGCGCACCTTCGTCGTCCGGAGTCGTCGTCCAAACGCTTGACAACGTCAATACGGCGCTCAGCCTCGTGTTTCCGTCTGACGGGCTCTACCGGCGGGCGCTGTATGAGATCCTGGGACCGGGCACGCCCGTGCTGCACACGCTTGGCAATCTGCTCGGTCCCTTCGGTGTATCGGCCCCGCCGGGCAGAATGTTCGTCCTGTATGCTATTCTTTATCTGGTTGCTGTGTTGTGTCTGGCGGCACGGTCGTTTGGCCGCCGGAATCTCTGACGCCGGCCGACATGTGATCACGGGGAGGATTACCATGCAGACCACGCTGATTTTTGGTCACAGAAATCCGGATACGGATTCGATCTGTTCCGCCATCGCTTACGCGGAGTTGAAGACGGGATCGGGAGACGTTGCAACAGCCGTGCGCCTGGGCGACATCAACGCGGAAACCGCGTTTGTGCTGGAGTATTTTCAGGTGAAAGCTCCCCGTCTCATCACAGGGGCGGCGGACGAGGCGCGCGAGGTGATTCTCGTCGATCACAATGAGCGGCAGCAGAGCGCGCCGGACATCGACCGGGTCAGGGTGGTGGAAGTGATCGATCACCACCGGATCGCAAATTTTGAGACGGCCCACCCGCTCTATTATCGCGCGGAGCCCGTGGGGTGTACGGCGACGATCATAAACAAGCTATTCAAGGAGCGGGGCGTCGCCGTCCGCCGTGAAATCGCCGGCCTCATGCTGTCGGCGATCATTTCCGATACGCTGCTGTTCAAGTCGCCCACCTGCACGGCGGAAGATGCGGCGGCGACCCGCGAACTCGCGGCGATCGCGGAAGTGGACGCGGAGCAATACGGCTTGCGGATGCTGAAGGCCGGCGCGGATCTTGGCGCAAAGACGGTTGAACAATTGCTTTCCCTGGATGCGAAGGAATTTCCAATGGGCGAGTATAAAGTGGAAATCGCGCAGGTGAACGCGATCGACGTGAACGATGTGCTGTCGCGTCAGAACGAGGCGGAGACGGCGGTCCGAAAGATCATCGACGACAAGCGACTGGATCTGTTCGTGTTTGTCGTGACCGACATTCTGGCCGGCGACTCGGTCGT
This sequence comes from Bacillota bacterium, assembly GCA_021821225.1. The sequence continues at coordinate 13,035 of JAKACR010000020.1, forward strand.
GCTGGCGCTCGGCCGGGCGGCGGGCGCGGTGGAACGGGCGTACGGAGTGTCGCTTGTGAACAACCGGGCGCTTCTGCCGGGGGTCGTCTCACGCAAGAAACAGATCGTTCCTGTACTGACCGACATTTTGGCGACAGACGCCCTGTGACCGCGTTCGCGGGCGCAGGGCTTCGACTCCTTTCGGACTTACCCCTCAAAAAGCGTGTCCGACAAGAGTCGAGGTAAGATGCAAGCAGGGGTTTGGTGCAGCCTTTTCAGGCGCGCGGAGTGTACGAAACAGGTACATGAGCACGCCTGAAAAGCGCAAGTCGAAGCCCTGCGCCGCAGAGTTCTCGACTCCTTTCGGACTTACCCCTCAGAGGGTGAACGCGTCGTCGAGTCGGTGGACGGCTTCTCCCGGCAACTTCCATCCGACGGCGCCGATGTTGTCTTCCAATTGTACGGTGCTGCTCGCTCCGACGATGGCCGACGAGACGGCCGGGCGATGGATCACCCAGTTCAGGGCGACCTGCGCCGGTGTTTTGCCCTGCTCGTTCGCGATGCTCCTGAGTGTTTGCAGTGCGGCGGAAAACCGTTTCTGCTGCTCAAGCAGGCGGGGTTCGGCGGCGCCGCGGCTGCCCGCGGGCGCGCCGTCGACGTACTTGCCTGTGAGTAGTCCGCCGCCAAGCGGACTGTAGAGGATCATGCCGATGCCCTGGTCGACGCACAGTGGCTGGAGTTCACGCTCCACGTCGCGCCGGACGAGGCTGTAGGAAGGCTGGACCGACACAAATTTGACGAAGCGGTTCACATCGCTGATCCATAGCGATTTTGCCAGCACCCAGGCGGGGAAATTGGAACAGCCGATATAGCGGACCTTGCCCTGTGTCACAAGGTCGTCCAGCGCGCGCAGGGTCTCCTCAAGCGGGGTGGTCGGGTCCGTGCTGTGCGCCTGATAGAGATCGATGTAATCCGTGCCGAGACGGCGCAGGCTGTTCTCCACCTCGCGCATGATGTGCACTCTGGACAGGCCCTCATCGTTTGGACCTTCTCCCATGCGTCCGCGCACTTTGGTCGCGATCACGACTTCCGAGCGCCGTCCTTTGATGGCGCGGCCCAGGATTTGCTCTGCCTCGCCGCCTGTGTAACGATTGGCATTGTCGATAAAGTTGACGCCCGTGGACAGCGCGTATTCGATGATGCGCACCGCGTCTTCCGCCTGGACCTTGCCCGGCTTTCCGTATTGTGGCTGCGCGCTGCCGAATGTCCAGCAACCAAGGCTGATCCGGGAGATTTTCAGGCCCGATGTGCCGAGCCGCACGTATTCCATTGAGTGGTCCTCCTCTTTGTCCGACTGGGGTTCCCCTCCATGATACCAGTAATTCTGCAATGGAATACGGACCGCCTGCATGGAAAGAGGGAATGGGAACGCGACCCGCGAATACATTCAGGGGTTGTCCAAACAGGGAATCACGATCCACTGCGTCTGGGGAGATGGGGAAATGGCGCTCATTCATTGTGAATTTTTTTCGGAAGTGATCGGTGTCAGTTCATCGATGTACGTGATTCTGCCGCAACCGGCGCGCGGCGAGATCGGTGTCGGGGCGAAGGCGGTTGCGGGCCGTCATCCGACTCTCTTTTTGTTGCACGGCATGTCCGACAATCATACGATCTGGTTGCGGCGCACATCGATCGAACGGTACGTGGCGCCGCTTGGACTGGCTGTCGTCATGCCCGCCGTGCACCGCAGTTTTTATACCGATCAGGCGCACGGGTACAAATACTGGACGTTCATCAGCGAGGAACTGCCCGCGATCGCCCGCACCTTTTTTCCGTTGTCCGACAGGCGGGAGGACACGTTTGTGGCGGGGTTGTCCATGGGCGGATACGGCGCGTTCAAGTTGGTCCTGCGCAGGCCCGACATGTTCGCCGCGGCGGCCAGTCTGTCCGGGGCGCTGGACATCGCCAGCAGGGCGAGCACTGCTGCGCCGGAGTACGAGGATACGTTCGGTGATCTCTCCGCCGTGCGGGGAGGCGAGAACGACCTGCTGCATCTGGCGGAGACGCTGGCCTCATCGGACGGTCCCAGGCCGCTGCTCTATCAGTGCTGCGGCACGGAGGATCCTCTTTACGGGGAGAACCAGGCTTTTCGACGAAGCGCTGAAGCGCTCGGACTGCCCCTGACGTATGAAGAGGAACCGGGCACGCACGAATGGGGGTACTGGGACGCCAAGATCCAGCGCGTGCTGGACTGGCTGCCCTTGGGCACATCATAAATGCAGGACGGCCGCATGAGGGGAGGAAGATTGTTCAGATGCACAGCGATGCCGGCCAATACTCCCGTCTCACCCGCATCAGCACCGTCGTGAATTCTCAGATGAGCCTGCACGGGATTCTGGAAAACGTGGTGGCCGCCATCTCGGAAGAGCTCGTGCGATGCAATTCCGTCGGGATCTATCTGCCGCAAATCGACGGTACGTTTCGCGGTTATGTGGGGAAACCCGAACAGATGGACGGCGTCATGCTGCAACAGATGGTTGTTGATCCGAAAGTGGACAAACTGGCGGAAAAGATCATTGAGACGAGGCAGAGCGTGTATATACCGGATACCGCATACAGCGAGCTGCCCGATCCGCTGCCGGTGAAGATGTTTGCGATCAGGTCGCTGCTCGGATTGCCCATTGCGTTTGAGGACGAGCTGTTTGGACTGGTTTTCGCATTCAACTCGGGTGACGCCATGTGTCTGACACCTGCCGAGATCCAGGTGGTTGAAGCGTATGTAAACATGGCCGCTGTGGCCATCCGCCATGCGAACCTGTTTCAGCAAAAGCAGTGGCTGCTCGACGCCGGGAAGGAGTTGTCGCTGTGCAAAACGACGAGAGAGGCGGTCGCAACGTGTTTTCACTTTTTGGACCGGGCGATTGACAATGCGAATGCGGCCATCCACCTGTCGGACGGAAGGGGCGGCTTTTTCCCGCTCGCGCTGAACAAGGGAAGCGAGTGGAGCGAGGCTCAGTGGCGCGATACGCACGGGCATGTGCGCGTGGATTTTTCCCGTGATCCGGTGTTCCAGCATGTGATTGAGACGAAGCGGTCGCTGGTGATACCGGATGTGTGGCTGGACCCGCGGCCGAATACCGACGCATGCCGGGAGTTCGGAATCCGTTCGCTTTTTATGCTTCCGCTCATCGCCGCGGGCGAGGTGCTGGGGATCATCGGAATTCCCACGCTGGGGGCGGTCAGGAACTATACGGACGCGGAGGTGGAACTCGCCGAGTCGTTGGCGAACGCCACGGCCGCCACGCTGTCCGATCTGTGGCGGATGGAGCGGCTGGAACAACTGGTTCAGGCCCGCACGGATGAATTGGCGCAAAAGAACGACACCCTTGTGGCCACGGTCGAACAACTACAAAACCTCACACTGCAACACGACATGATCCTGAACTCTGTGCGAGAGGGCATCTACGGCGTGGATCTGCAGCGCAATATCACCTTTTGCAACCGGGCCGCGGCCGAAATGGCCGGAGTCGCCGTGAAAGAGGTGATCGGCCGTCGCGACACGGATGTCTTCCAGGAACACACCGTATCCCTGCAGGAATTTTTCCATCTGGCCGTCCACGATGTGATGCGGGGCCAGAGCCGGGCGCTGCGGCGCGCGGACGGGACGGTCTTCCTGATTGAGCAGAGCGAAAATCCCATCGATCGATTGGGGCGGATTGTCGGCTGGGTTGTCACGTTCCACGACATCACCGAACAGATGAAAATGCAATTGGATATCAGGCAACAGGCGTATTATGACGCATTGACGGGCCTGCCCAACCGATTGCACTTCAATGAACAGTTGCGGGTCTCCATCGCGGCGGCGTGTCACGAAGAGCGGCAACTGGCGGTGATGTTCATCGATCTCGACCAGTTCAAGCGCGTGAACGATACGCTCGGCCACAGCAGCGGCGACATCCTGCTTGCGGGGATGGCGGTTTTGCTGCGTCAGTGTGTGCGGCCCGGCGACTTTGTCGCCCGCATCGGCGGCGATGAATTTGTGGTCATCGCTCCGTGTCAGGATGCGCGGCATACCGTCGCCGAGGTGGCGCAACGGATTGTCCTGGAGTTGGAACGGCCGTTTATCATTAGCGAACATAAGTTCTATATCACACCCAGCATTGGCATCAGCGTGTATCCGGAAGATGGCGAGGATGTGGAGACACTCGTCAAATATGCGGATATCGCGATGTACCGCAGCAAGGCCAGAGGCGGTCGGAATTTTGCGTTCTACACATCCACAATGAAGGATGTTTTGCACAAACAGGTCAATATGGAACGGGATCTGTACCGCGCGCTCATGAATGACGAGTTTGTTCTGCAATACCAACCGCAGGTCGATCTGCGCACAAGCGCGATTGTGGGCATGGAGGCGCTATTGCGCTGGAATCGCCCGAAGGATGGTCTGCTGGCGCCGGACGGGTTCATTCCCGTCCTGGAGGAAATGGGGTTGATCGAAGAGGTGGGGATATGGGTCCTGCGAATCGCGTGTACGCAGGGAGCGTCCTGGATCCGCCTGTACAACCGGCCTGTCCGGATCGCCGTGAATGTGTCGGCGCGCCAGATGACAAAGCGCAGTTTTGTTCGCGAGGTCGATCAGATTCTCAGCAGCACGGGATTTCAGGCGGCCGGTCTGGAACTGGAACTGACGGAGAGCACCATCATCCAGAATACGGATTCCATCCTTGTGACGATGCGTGAATTGCATGAGCTCGGTGTGTGCCTGGCCATCGACGATTTCGGGACGGGGTACTCCTCGCTCAATTACCTTACGGATTTCCCGATTGACAGCCTGAAGATCGACCGCACGTTTGTCGGCGGATTGCCGGACAATCAAAAGCACGTCGCCATCACCTCCGCCGTCATCACGCTGGCGCGAATGCTTGAATTGAGGGTCGTGGCGGAAGGTGTCGAAACAGAGCGGCAGATGCAGTTTGTCAAAGAGCGTGGCTGCGCAGTGGGGCAGGGGTACTATTTCAGCAAACCGATATTTGCAAAGAGCGCCGCCGGTTTGCTGGAAACTGGGTTTGCGTCCCGCGTGAGAGACGAATAGGGAAAGGGATGATTGACACCATGCGAATCGCGCGTGCGGTGCTGGACTATCTGATCGAGGGCGGTGTCAGGCACCTTTTTGGCATTCCCGCCGGATCGATCAACGCGATCTTCGACGAGCTGTACGACCTGCCGCAGATTGAACCGGTGATCGTAAAGCACGAGGGCGCCGCAGGCTACATGGCCGCGACGTACGCGAGGGCCACGGGACGGCTGGCCGTGTGCATCGGCTCCAGCGGCCCCGGCGCGACCAATCTGCTGACGGGCGCCGCAAACGCCATGCGAGAACATCTGCCCGTGCTCTTTTTGACGGGGCACGTTCCGGTGCAAACCCAGGGGCGCAACGCGTCGCAGGAACTGGCGGCCGATCCGCTGTTCCGGCCTGTGACCAAATCGTCGGTCACGGTCCAGTCGGCGGACGAAGCGCTGTCCGCGCTCGCCCGCGCGGTGGAGACGGCTTACGAGGGCGTTCCGGGGCCGGTTCACGTGGCGCTCCCGATCGACATCCAACTGGCGGATGTCCCACCAGGAAAGCTGCCTCCCTTCCCCTGTCCGGCGGTGCAGGTCCCGCCTGATATGTTGCTGCGTGAAGCGGGTGAGAGACTGGCGCGCGCCGGGCGCGGATTTATATTTATCGGCCAGGGAGCGCGCAAGGCGATGGATGAGGTCATGGCAGTCTCTAGGAAACTCGGTTGGCCCATCGTCAGTTCGCCGCAGGCCAAGGGGCTTGTCCCGGACGATGAACCGGCGTACCGGGGAATCTACGGGTTTGCGGGCGACGAGTCGTGCGCGTCGTTCATACACGATCACCCGGGAGGAGCTGTGTTGATCGTCGGTTCGTCGCTGGGGGAGACGGCGACAAACAACTACAACCCGCGACTGGCGACAGGGCGCGAAGTGGTGCAAGTCGACATCGACGCGAGTGTGTTCAACCGCACGTACCCCTGCGCTGTCGCGCTGGTGGGAGACGCGGCCGGCACACTGCGCCGCCTGCTTCAGCTCTGGCGGGAGGACGGTGTCCAGGAGAGCGGCGGCGCGGCGGCAAAGGGGAGCGCGCGCGGCTCCGGTGCGTTCCGCGCAACGGATGAGGCGTCGCCGGACGATTTCAACACGACAAACGTGCTCGCGCGCCTGCAGACGTCGCTTCCGAAGCACACGCGCTATACGGTGGATATCGGTGAATTTATGTCGTACGTCATTCACGGCATGAAAGTCTACGAACGCCATACGTTTGATATCAACGTCCACTTTGGGCCGATGGGAGTCGCCATGGCGTCCGCGATCGGTTGGGCGCTGGCCGATCCTGGCCGGCCGACGGTCTGCATCACGGGCGACGGCTGTTTTTTCATGCACGGCATGGAAGTGTTGACGGCCAAGGAACTGCGTCTGCCGATTCTCTGGGTGGTGTTCAACAACGCGCGGCTCGGCATGGTCCACCACGGCCACCGCCTGCAGTACGGCCGTGCGCATCGCTGTTTTGCGCAGACACCCGTGGATATCGCCGCCCTCGCGGCGGCGCTGGGGGTGCGCAGCGCGCGAGTCGAAAGGCTGGAGGAGATGACGCCGGAGCTGGTCGCGTCGCTGCTTGTGGAGGCGCCGGCTGCGCTGGAGATCGCGCTGGTGGACGACCGCACGCCGCCGATGGGGGACCGGGTGAAGTTTCTCTCGTCTTTCGGCCAGGGCTGATGCCATCATAAAAATTCAGCGCGGACGGGCGCCTCCGGACGCCCGCGGTCCGGAGGCGCCTACCTCCTTGCTTCAGCCGGCGGGCGATAGGGCAGCGTCTGCATGGCGAGGTAGCTGAGAATCGTGAACAGGACCATGAGAGACGACACGTGCAACAGGTCCGCATTGAGACTGATGTGCGTCAGGATGACGTACGCACCGCTGATGATCTGAATGATGACAAAGATGAACAGCGCGATGCCCCCCGCGTACAGGTCGGGACGTTCCCGTCTCAGGCGGTGCAGGCGGTAGAGCAGGATCGAGACGATCACCGCCAGCGCCAGCGCCGCGAGCCGGTGGGCGAAGACTAGGCCGACATTGCCGGCGAACCCGGGAAAGATCTCGCCGTTGCACAGCGGCCAGCCGCTGCAGGCGGACGCCGCGCCGCGAAACGCCACGTCAGATCCGAGATAGATGGCGGCGTATGTGTAGATCCAGGTGAACCAGATCCAGTAGCGATCCACGCGCGTGATGGACAGTCGGCGCAACGCCAGCCCGGATGGGCGGTTTGTCTGCAGCGCGTCGAGCTGGTACAGAAAGACGGCGAGCAAGGCAACCCCCACCATGGACATGAGACCAAAACCGAGGTGGAGCGCCAGGACTTCAGGCGGATTG